>JAIEHQ010000043.1 GCA_029065825.1 Alistipes sp. | reverse complement strand
TGTATAAAGTATTGGGTGCTGGCGGTGGTAATGAGAACTTGGTGCCGCTGCGGAGAGCCTATTCGTAGAGGGAGAGATATTCGTAGCTGTTGCCGACGGCCGCGAGGTAGCGTTCGAACTCGCGGCGGGCGATGACCACCGTCGCGCGGCAGTCGTTGGGGTGGAAACTCAGCAGTTCGGCCTCGAGCAGGTTGCGGTCGAGGAAGAGGTGGACGTGGCGGGCGGTGTCGTTGATCAGCCCGAAGGGCGAGACCGATCCCGGTTCGAGTCCGAGGTGGCGGGCCATCCGCTCGGGCGAGGCGAATGTGAGCTTGCCCTGGCGGAGCCGCTGCTCGAGGTCGCGGATAGCCAGCGTGCGGTCGCAGTCGAACGAGATCAGGTAGTGGCGGTCGCCCTTGTGGTTGCGCAGGAAGAGATTCTTGCAGTGCGTCGATCCGTCGTCCCGCCAGTGGGCCTTGGCCAGCTCGATGGTGGGCGAGGCGGGGTGGCTGTAGAAGTCGTAGCGGATGCCGTGCGCGTCGAGCCACTCCAGCACCCGGTGCATGCGTTCCGGCATCTCCTCCGGGAGCGGCTCTCCGCAGCAGCTCTCCTCCATGCTATTCGACATAGAGCACCAGTCCTTTGAGGTATTCCCCCTCGGGGTGGTAGATGTTGATGGGGTGGTCGGCCGGCTGGCTTAGCTGGTGCAGGATGCGCACCTTGCGTCCGGCGATGGCCGCCGCCGAGAAGACCGTGGTGCGGAACAGCTCCTTCGATACCGCCTGCGAGCAGGAGAAGGTAAAGAGGATGCCGCCGCTCTTGATCTGAGCCAGGGCGCGGGCGTTGAGCCGCTTGTAGCCCTGCATGGCGTTGCCCAGCACCTTGTGGTGTTTGGCGAAGGCCGGCGGGTCGAGGATGATCATGTCGTAGCGGTCGCCGATGTTCTTGAGGTACTCCACCGCGTCGGTCGCCAGCGAGGTGTGCGGAGCCTCGTCGCCGAAGTTGAGCCGGATGTTGGCATCGGCCAGGGCGACGGCCCGTTCGGAGGCATCGATCGAGCAGACCTCGCGCGCGCCGCCCGCCAGGGCATAGACCGAGAAGCCGCCCGTGTAGCAGAAAGTGTTCAGCACGGTGCGCCCCTGTGCGTAGCGGCGCACCAGCTCCCGGTTGAACCGCTGGTCGATGAAGAAGCCGGTTTTCTGCCCCTCCTCCCAATTGACCTGAAACTTGAGTCCGTTTTCCAGGACGGTCAGGGGCATGACACCCGGCGCTCCGTAGAGGTAGCCGTCCACGGCGTTCAGTCCCGCCTTGAAAGGCACCGTCTGCGAACTTTTGTCGTAGATGGCCGTGATGCGCTCGCCGTAAACCGAGCGGATCGCTTCGGCGATCTGCAGCCGGTTGAGGTACATGCCCACCGAGTGGCACTGGACGACGGCCGTCGTGCCGTAGATGTCGATTACCAGGCCCGGCAGCGAGTCGCCCTCGCCGTGCACGAGGCGGTAGCAGGTGGTCGCGGAGTCGTCCGTGAGACCCAGGGTGCGGCGCACGTCGTAGGCCGTCGCGATCGCGCGATGCCACCAGCCGGCATCTATCTCCTCCTGCGAGAAGGTCAGCACCCGCACGGCGATCGAGCCGATCTGATAGTGTCCCCGGGCGATGAAGTCGCCCGAGCGGGTAAGTATATCGACCAAAGCGCCTTCGGGCAGCTCCTGCCCCTGGCAGCTTATGCTGTCGATCGCACCCGAGAAGATCCAGGGGTGGCGGCGCAGCAGCGACTCTTCCTTGCCTCTTCGGAGGCGTATCTGCGGTATCATTGTCTCTTTTTCTTGGGTTTCGGTGTGTGTAACAACTGTTTGTAAATGCGGGTGCAGACCCAGGCATCGGTGGCGGCGTAGAGTTGCTGCTTGTCCGTGAGCTGGGCCGCCTCCCAGTTGCTCAGCCGCTGGGCTTTCGAGACCCTCTTGCCCAGCACGATGGCCGATATTTTGCGCAGGCTCTTTTCGGCGATGCCCCACTCGGCGGCCATATCCTGCAGCTCGACGAAGCCCTTTTCGCGGAAGTGGCGGATTTCGTGCAGCGCACGCAGGTCGCCCTTTACGTCGAGTCCGATTTTCAGCACCTCGCCGTTTTCGAGCAGTTTGACGACCGCCTTTTCGAAAGGCATCTTGCAGAGCCGGAACAGAAACGAGCGTTCGGGCGAGGAGAGCTGCAGCAGCGCGACCCGATTGACCACCCCCGCACGGAAGGAGGGGCGTGTCTCGGTGTCGAATCCGATGACGGGCTGTGCTGCGAGATAGCGGCAGGCGGCCCGGGCATCGGCCTCCGTCTCGACGATCGTGATCGGACCGTGGAACTCGACGGCGGGCAGCAGGGCGGTCTCCTCGTTGGAGATATGTTCGGGAAATACGGTCGGCTTGCTCATGATTGGTGTGAAACGAAGCACAAAGTTACCTATTAATTGCGACTTTTCCCTCTTTCCCGACGGAAATTTTGCCTTCGTCGCGCAGCCGGTCGAGCAGGGCGGCCGTTTTTTCGGGGGCGAGGGGCATCGCCGCCGCGATCTGCCGGGGTTCGAGCGCCCCGCCGGCGAGCAGTCGCAGCAGCAGCCGTTCGGGATCGGTGCCGGGATCGGTGCCTCCCTGGCGTTTGCGCGCCAGGCAGATGTCGCAGATGCCGCAGTCGGGGGGATTCTCTTCGCCGAAGTGCCGGGCCAGAAAAGCGCTGCGGCACCCCTCCTCCTCGGCGGCGTAGGCGAGCATCCGTTCGAAGCGTTCGCGGGTCCGCTCGCGGCGCAGGCGGTAGCTTTCGGGCGAGATGTAGAGGTCGGCGACGGGCAGGCGCTCCTCGTCCATGCAGAGCAGGGGCGAGCGGTTGGCGGGGATGTAACGGATCACGCGCAGCTGCCAGAGGCGCTTCAGCAGTTCGCGGACCTTGTCCGTCGTGTAGCCGCTCCAGCGTGCGATCTCCTCCTCGTCTATGGGGCGGAAATCGGTAAAGACACCCTCGTAGAGCCGGAGCAGCACCCGGACGATGTGGTCCAGGTCGTCGCGCACGACCCGCAGCCGGTAGAGGTCGTCGCGGCTGATGCAGAAGAGCAGGCGCGCCGGATTGACGGACTCTTCGATCAGCGTCATGTATCCGTTCTGGCTCAGGATCTTCAGTGCGCTGCGCACGGTGCCGTCGTAGAGGTGCTCGCGGCTGCAGAACTCCCGCAGGTTGAAGGGATGGCAGCTGCCCGCCCCGTCGCCCAGGGCGATCTGCAGGAAGGAGCAGATTTTCTCGTAGATGCTCCGCACCCGGTCGAGCGGCGGATACTCCGCCTCGAAGCGTCTGGCCACGCGTTCCCGATCGTCGGGCGCGACGAGCAGCAGGGCGTAGCTGCGCCCCCCGTCGCGTCCGGCGCGGCCCGCCTCCTGGTAGTAGCTTTCGAGCGAGTCGCTCATCGTGTAGTGGACTACGTAGCGCACGTCGGCCTTGTCGATGCCCATGCCGAAGGCGTTGGTCGCGACCATGACGGGAGTGCGGCCCGAGATCCAGTCGTCCTGCCGCGCGACCCGCTCGGCGTGGCTCAGCCCGCCGTGGTAGTATCCGGCGGCGATCCCCTCGTCGTGCAGCATGGCAGCCACCTGCTCCGCCCCTTCGCGCGTGCGGACATAGACGATGCCCGAACCACCCACGTTGCGGATCACGCGCAGCAGCTGTTCGTTCTTGTCGTCGGTGCGGCGCACCGAGTAGGAGAGGTTCGGGCGCATGAAGTCGCCGCGCAGCAGGTGCGGTGCGGAGAACCGGAGCTTCTCCATGATGTCCTCCGCCACGCGGGGGGTGGCCGATGCCGTGAGCGCCAGTACGGGAACCCCGGGCAGCAGCTCGCGCAGCTCGGCGATCCGCAGGTAGGAGGGCCGGAAGTCGTAGCCCCACTGCGAGATGCAGTGGGCCTCATCGACGGCCAGCAGCGCGATGCGCATGCGCCGCACGCGCAGCCGGAAAGCCTCCGAGACGAGCCGTTCGGGGGCGAGGTAGAGGAATTTCACGTCGCCATAGACGCAGTTGTCCAGGTCGATGTCGATCTGCCGGGCCGAAAGGCCCGAGTGGATCGCCAGGGCGCGGATCCCCTGACGGCGCAGCCGATCGACCTGGTCTTTCATCAGTGCGACCAGCGGCGTGACCACGATGCAGAGCCCCTCGCCGGCCAGGGCGGGGATCTGGTAGGTCAGCGACTTGCCTCCTCCGGTGGGCAGCAGGGCCAGCGTGTCGCGCCCCTGCATGACCGAAAGGATGATCCGCTCCTGCACGGGGCGGAACGAATCGAACCCCCAGTAGCGGCGGAGCAGTGCCGCGATGCGTTGCCGTGTTGCTTGTTCCGCAGATTCCATGAAGACAAAAGTAGCGCATCCGGAGCGTATTTGCAAGCCGTGGGGCGTGCGGCCGATTAGGATTATTGGGAATAAATGCCTAACTTTGGGCGCGGAAACGATGAACAAGATTGCCGACGATGCGTAAAACGGGCGGAATATTGCGTAACTGCTGGGCGGTGCTGGCGCTGCTTCTCTACATCCTGTCGTGGGGCGGGGAGGCGTTCGCGGTGCTGACCTGCCGGTGCGTGCATGCCGCAGAAGCCACGCACGTCTGTTGCCGGGGGTGCGACGAGCATCCCGATTGCGCTTACCATTTCTCGCATGTCGAAGCCTGCTGCTGCGGAGTGGACCACACCCAGGAGCAGGCCCTCTATACCTCGTTCGATACAGGCTCCGAACGGAGCGGCAAGACGCTTCCTGCGGGTGCGTCGGCCCTGGTGCCGCATTTCGCCTCGCCGGTGCCGGAGCCTTTCGGCATCGGAGTCCCGATCCGTGCGGTCGGGAAGTTTTCCCTGCTCGATCCCGGCGGTCCGCGATGCGGGCTGCGCGCTCCTCCCGTGTGCGCTTAGTTGAAAGGCGGTCGTGCGTACCGCTGCGAATCCTGCCCTCCCGGTGTTTTTGCAACCGGGTTGCACGGGCGGGCGGCTATTTTTGCACAATCATTATTCACTGAGGAGGATTCTTATGAACCGTAAATTCTTATTCACATCTTTATTCGTTTTTTCGGTGCTCGGTACGCTGCGGGCACAGAACATACAAGGTACGGTCTATGGTGCGGAGGACGGCGAGCCGTTGATCGGCGCGTCGGTCTATTGGGCCGAAACCACCGTCGGAACCAGCACCGACGCAGACGGAGCCTACGGGCTGCACCGCCTGCGGGGGTACGACCGGCTGGTGGCCTCTTACCTGGGCTATGCCAACGACACGATCCGGGTGGCGAGCGACGTGCAGCGGGTCGATTTCCGGCTGCGGGGCGACGGCATCGCCATCGACGAGGTGGTCGTGAACAGCACGCTGGGCGGCAACTATGTCAAGCGCGACGGTATTCTCAAGGGCGAGATGATCTCGTTCGCCGGACTCTGCAAGATGGCCTGCTGCAACCTGGCCGAGAGCTTCGAGAACTCGGCATCGGTAACGGTCGGATACAGCGATGCCATTTCGGGTGCGCGTCAGATCAAGATGCTCGGTCTGGCCGGCACCTACACCCAGATTCTCGACGAAAACCGGCCGATCATGCGGGGGCTGAGCGCCCCTTACGGACTGAGCTACACGCCGGGCATGTGGCTCAACTCGATCCAGGTGTCGAAGGGCGTTTCGTCCGTGACGGCCGGACACGAGGCCATTACCGGACAGATCAACCTGGAGCACCGCAAGCCGACCGACGACGAGCGGCTGTTCATCAACTTCTACGTGGACGACGAGCTGCGTCCCGAGCTGAACCTCTCGACGGCGCTGCCCGTAACCAAAGACAAGAAACTGACCACCGTGCTGCTGCTCCACGGGTCGCTGGACACGCACCTGCTGGGCGGCATGGACGACAACAAGGACGGCTTCATGGACCTGCCCAAAACCCGTCTGGGGGCGGTTTCGAACCGCTGGCTCTATACGGCCGACAACGGAGCGCAAGTGCGCTGGGGCGTGAAGTATCTCGCCGAGAACCGGCTGAGCGGACAGCACGGCTACAAGGCTTCGATGCGCGAGATGGTCGAGCAGCAGAAGATTTACGGTTCGCAGATCAAGAACCGCGAGATGAACGCCTACTTCAAGTTCGGCATGCCCGTAGGACCGGGCGTGTACGACGACGAGGAGCAGGACGAGCTGCGCTCGAACGTGGCGTTCGTGGCCGACTACGACCGCTTCCGCGAGCGGGCCTACTTCGGTCTGAACGATTACGACGGCACGGACAACATGGTCTCGCTGAACGCTATGTATAACCACTACTTTACTGCCCGCCACGCATTGATCGTGGGCGTGCAGTCCCACCTGCAGTTCCTCGACGAGCGCTTGACCAACGCTACCCCCTGGCTGGCGGGAACCGATCCTTCGGTCTGGACGCTCGACCGGCAGGAGAACGAGGTGGGGGCATATGCCGAATACACCTACACGATCAAGGATAAGTTCTCGCTCGTGGCCGGCGTGCGGGGCGACTACAACAGCTACTACGACAAAATGTACCTCACGCCGCGCGGCCACATCAAGTGGAACATCACGCCGACGACCATCCTGCGCGGATCGGCCGGCATGGGCTACCGCTCGACCAACGTGATCACGGACAACATCGGCATCCTGGCCACCGGCCGCCGCATCGTCTTCGCGCAGCCCGCACCGGCGGCCGCCGACCTCCCCGGCAGAGTGCTGCGTCCGGCATCCTTCGACGGAATCTACCGCATGGAGAAGGCCCTCACGGCGGGCGGCAGCCTGACGCAGATCTTCACGCTGGTCAAGGAGGAGGATGCGACGCTCAGCTTCGACTACTTCCGCACCCAGTTCTTCAATTCGGTGGTGGCCGACCAGGAGTATTCGGCCGACGATATCATGATCTACAGCACGGACGGCACCTCCTTTACGGATACCTATCAGGTCGATTTTTCGTGGACCCCGATCGAGCGGTTCGATATTTTCGCGACGTTCCGCTACACCAACAGCCGCATGACGATCGACCGTCCCGACGGTTCGACGGCACTGGTCGAGCGGCCCCTCGTGAGCCGCTACAAGGCGCTCATCAACCTGCAGTACGCGACGCGCTACCGCCGCTGGGTCTTCGACGTGACGGCCCAGCTCAACGGCCCCTCGCGCCTGCCGACCCAGACCGGAAATCTGGCCGACTCCTCGCTTTCGCCCGTCTATCCCATGTTCTTCGCGCAGGTAACGCGCAAGGTGGGCAAGTTCGATATTTACCTGGGCTGCGAGAACATTCTCGACTACAAGCAGAAACATCCGATCCTCAATGCGGGTGACCCCTTCTCGACGGGATTCAACTCTTCGGTGGTCTGGGGTCCGCTGATGGGACGTAAGATCTATGCCGGTCTGCGGATCAACTTCTATTGATCCCCGGCCGGTCGAACGGAACGTTTCATTTTTATAAAAACATATTCATAGGATGAAAAAACTGGTATTTTGCTGCCTCATGGCGGTATTGGCGTGCGGCACGGCCGTCGCCGCAGGCGATCAGCCCGCGAAAGGGGCGAAGAAGGGAACGATCGTGACGACGGTTTTCACGACCGACATAGACTGCGATCACTGCGCCAAGCGGATCGAGAACAACGTGCCCACCATCGGCAAGGGGATCAAGGACCTGCAGGTCGATGTCCCGGCCAAGGAGGTTACCGTGACCTACGACAGCTCCAAGACCTCGCCCGAGGAGTTGATCAAGGGCTTCGGAAAGATCCGCGTCAAGGCGGAGGTCAAGGCCGAGAAATAGCCGCCGGACGCGTTCCCCCCCCCGGGCCGGCTGGCTTCGGGAAAGAGGAAAAGCGCGCGCATCTTACACGATGCGCGCGCTTTTTTGTTGCGGGATTTCCGGATGGGGAATTACTCCATCGGACGGATGCGGACTTCGGTCACGCCCTCGAGTTCCCGGACGAGGCGGTCGAGATCGGTCTTTTCTTCGACTTCGCCGTAGTGGTAGGGGTAGAACAGAGCGGGGCGGATGGCTTTGACGGCATCGACCGCCTGATCGACCGTCATGGTGTAGGGCTGATTGACCGGCAGGAAGGCGATGTCGATGTCGCGCAGCGCCTTCATCTCGGGGGTGTTCTCTCCGTCGCCCGCGATGTAGATCCGCGAGCCGCCGATTTCGAGCAGGTAGCCGCAGTCGCGCCGCTCGCGCGGGTGGAACTGCTGCCGGTCGGCCGAGGTATTGTAGGCGGCGACGGCTTCGACCGTGAGGAAGTCGCAGGGGCGGCACTTCTCTCCGGGAGTCATGGCGCGTACCTTCCCGCCCAGCTCTTCGGCCGAGGTGCGGTCGCAGACGACGATCGTTTCGGGGTTCGATAACGCTTCGACGGCGGCACGGTCCAGATGATCGTAGTGAGAATGGGTTACCAGGATCAGGTCGGCCTTCGGCAGCGAGGCGTAGTCGGCATACTGTCCGATCGGATCGACGTAGATGCGGCGGCCGCCGTACTCGATGGCGAGCGAGGCGTGCTTGAAGAAGGTAATCGCGACGGGTGAGCCCGTGCGCGTGGGGATCGTGTCGGTGGGGTAGGTGCGGAGCGGTGCGCCGCAGTCGGCGGCGGCCGCGAATGTCCGCAGGGCGATGGTTGTCTTCGGATGTTTCATAAATCTGAGGGTGTGGCTATCGTTTTTTCGTTGCTTGCGTGTAGTTGCGGGCCAGTCCGCCTTCGGCCGTTTCGCGGTAGAGGCTCGGAATGTCCTTGCCGGTCTCCTTCATTACCTCGACCACGCGGTCGTAGCTGATCATGTGGTAGCCGTCCGAAAGGTTGGCATAGCTGTTGGCATCGAGCGCCCGGGCCGCGGCGACGGCGTTGCGTTCGATGCAGGGGATCTGCACCAGGCCGCAGACGGGATCGCACGTGAGTCCGAGGTGGTGTTCGAGTCCCATTTCGGCGGCATACTCGATCTGCGAGGGGGTGCCGCCGAAGAGCTGGCAGGCAGCGGCGGCGGCCATGGCGCAGGCCACGCCCACCTCGCCCTGGCAGCCCACCTCGGCTCCCGAGATCGACGAATTGGTCTTGGCGACGTTGCCGAAGAGTCCGCCGGTGGCCAGGGCGCGCAGGATGCGCTGGCGCGAGAAATTGCGCGACTCGCAGAGGTAGTAGAGCACGGCGGGCATGACGGCGCTCGACCCGCAGGTGGGAGCCGTGACCACCGTGCCGCCCGAGGCGTTCTCCTCGGCCGTAGCGAGGGCATAGGCGTAGATCTTGGCGCGCGAACGCAGCGAGTCGGTGTAGCTCTCGGCCTTGACCATATAGGTGCTCGCCTTGCGGGCCACCTTCAGCCCCCCGGGAAGAACCCCCTCGGCCGTCAGGCCGCGTGCGATGGTCGCCCGCATGGTCTCCCATATCTGGTCCAGGTAGTCCCAGATGCCGGCACCCTCGTAGTCCTCGACATACTCCCAGAAGGTCTTTCCCTCGGCCGTGCACCACGTCAGAATGTCGCTGATGTGGGTCAGGGGGTAGATGTCGTCGGGCTGCCGCAGGGCGGTATGCTCGTT
>JAIEHQ010000042.1 GCA_029065825.1 Alistipes sp. | reverse complement strand
CGCGGAGCGACAACACTATACGTCGAGGGGTGGACTGTAAATGTACCCCTCCTCGGGGGGGGGGGGGGGCGCCCGGGGGGGTAGTTACGGGGCCAGGCGGAGCGGCCCCCACACCCAGGGATGGTATTTACAAAAAAAACCCCCCCCCCCGAATATTTCCCCGGCGAAAATATTTTATCATTACAATCGATTCAGACACAATGTTTTTACAATTTTTTTGCTATTTTTGTAAAACTTAACCGAACCAACTTAAAACCAACCTAAACAACCTTCGAATACTATGGCTTCACTGACTGAATTCTTCAACAGGCAGGAATCCGAGAGCCAGAAAGGCATTTCGCACAAGAACAACCTGATCAAGCGGAATATCATCGCGCACATGGCCGTAAACGGCGAATGCACGCTCTCGGAACTGACGAGGGAGTTGCATATCAGCGTCCCGACGATCACCAAACTCGTTCAGGAACTCGCCAGCGAAAATATCGTGACCGACCTGGGCAAAGTCGAAACCCCCGGCGGACGACGTCCCAATGTCTTCGGGCTGGCCAGTTCGGCGATCTATTTCGCAGGCGTGAACATCGGCCGCGACAACCTCTCGTTCCTCATCACGGACCTGCAGAACAACATCGTCAAGGAGGAGCTGACCGCCGACTTCGCACTGCTGGACGCGCCCGAGTGCCTCGACACGATCTGCCGGCAGATCGTCAGTTTCATCGACACCTGCGGCGTGGAGCGCGCCAAGATCCTCGGGCTGGGTGTCAGCATCTGCGGCCGGGTCAATCCCGCGACGGGACGCAGCTACAACTACTTTACCTCCGAGAAGCAGTCGCTGCGCGACACCATCGAGGAGCGCACGGGGCTGCGCGTGATGCTCGAGAACGATACCCGCGCCCGCTGCTACGCCGAATATACGGGCTCCCGTACCAACAAGGAGGAGCAGGACGTACTCTACCTCCACCTGGGACGAGGACTGGCCATCGGCATCGTGACCGAAGGCAAGCTCTACTACGGCAAAAGCGGATTCGCCGGGGAGTTCGGCCACATCCCCTTCTTCGACAACGAAATCATCTGCTCCTGCGGCAAGAAGGGGTGCCTCGAAACCGAAGTGTCGGGCATCGCCGTCGAAGCGCAGTTCATCGAGCGGATCCGCCAGGGAAGCAACACCATCCTGCGGGAAAAATACAACCGCGAGGAGCCGATCCGCATCGACGACATCATCGAAGCGGCCAAAAACGACGACAACCTGTCGATCGAACTGATCGAAGAGGTGGGCGAAAAGGCGGGCAAGGCGGTCGCCTTCCTGATCAACACCTTCAACCCCGAAACGGTCATCGTCGGAGGCGACCTGGCCGAAGCGGGCGACTACCTGATGCTGCCGCTCAAATCGGCGACCAACAAATACTCGCTCAACCTCGTCTATAAGGACACGCAGTTCCGGCTCTCGAAGATGAGCAAGACGGCCAACGCCTGGGGTGCGGCGATGCTGGTGCGCAACCAAATACTCGGACTCTGCTGATGCTCGCGGGAGACAAATGTTCGCTGCGGGCGGTCGAGCCGCGGGATGCCGAACCGCTCTACCGCTGGGAGAACGACCCGGCGCTTTGGGGCGTGAGCGGCACGACGGAGCCTCTCTCGCGCCACTCCATCGAGGATTTCATCGTCCGCCAGCAGGAGGGCATTTTCCGCTGCGGCGAGTTGCGGCTGATGATCGACGACGAGCGGGGCGAGACGATCGGCGCGATCGACCTCTTCGACTTCGAACCGCTGCACGGACGGGCGGGAGTCGGCATCCTGATCTACGATGCCGCCCGGCGGGGGCAAGGGTATGCGGCCGAAGCGCTGGAGCTGGTCGGGGAGTATGCCCGCCGGACGCTGGGGCTGCGCCAGCTCTGGTGCAACATACTGACCGACAACGCTGCGAGTCTGGCACTCTTCCGCAGGGCCGGATTCCGGGAAATCGGAGTCAAGAAGGAATGGATCCGCACCGAGACGGGCTACGCCGACGAAATCATGTTTCAGAAAATGTTATAGCCGGACGCGGCCGGTGCAGGACAGCCCGTCTTTCGGGACGGCGGTCCCTTTCCGGAGAGCATCCGACCGCCTTGCCGGCAGCGCCGACACGGACCGGACAGACAAAGCCGCCATACGAAACGGGAGCGAACCTCGCATGAGATTCGCTCCCGTTTCCGTTGTCCGCACCGACGCGCGTCACTCCCCGTCCGGAATATCGGCCGCCTGCAAGGTCCTGGCCGACTGCTGCCGCTTGGTCGGAAGCCCCAGCTTGCGCAGGCGCTCGCCGCAGCGGACGATGTTGTCGTTGCCGGTGCAGAGCCGTTTGTAGGCATCGTTGTACTTCTCGCGCGCGGCATCGAGCGACTGCCCCACCCCTTCGAGCGATGCGGTAAAGGCGACCAGCTGGTCGTAGAGCTTGGTTCCGTAGGTCACGATGTCGGCCGTGTTCTTGTTCTGGGCGTTCCGCTTCCAAAGATCATCGACCAGTTTGAGCAGCGCGAAAAGGTTGGTCGGCGAAGAGATGATCACCTTCTTGCCGTAGGCATCCGACCAGATCGCACTGTCGCTCTGCAGGGCCGCCAGGAAAGCGGGTTCGTTGGGGACGAACATGATCACGAAGTCGGGCGAATCGACCAGCCGCTGGTACTCCTTGCGCCCCAGCTCGGCGACATGCTGCCGCACCGATGCCAGGTGCGCGGCGAGGTACTGCCGCCGCACGGACTCCTCCTCCGCCCCGACATAGCCGACGAAGGCCGTGAGCGACACCTTCGAGTCGATCACGATGCGCTTGCCCTCGGGCAGGTAGAGCACCACGTCGGGCCGCAGGTTGTTGCCCGACTCGTCCTTGATGTTGAGCTGCGTATCGTAATGGATACCCTTGATGAGATTCGAATTGTCGAGAATCGTCTCCAGAATCATCTCGCCCCAGTCGCCCTGCACCTTCGAGTTGCCTTTCAGGGCGTTGGTCAGGTTGGCGGTCTCGGTGGTAATGCGGCGGTTCAGCTCCATGAGCCGCTCCAGCTCGTTGCGCAGCGCACCGCGCTGCTCGTTCTCGAACGAATAGATCTTCTCGACCCGCTCGCGGAACTCGACGATGTTGTCCCGGAACGGCTTCAGCAGCACGTCCAGCGCCTCGCGGTTGGTCTGCTTGAAGCTGCGCGTCTGCTCGCTCAGGATATCGCCCGCCAGGTTGCGGAACTGCATGCGGAAAGTCTCCTCCATCTTCTCCCGCTCGGCACGGCTCTCGGCCATCTTCCGCTCGGCGGCCTCCAGACGCGCCTCGGCCAGCGTACTGCGCTCGACCAGCGCCCGCACCTCGGCTGCGGCGGAGAGAGCCCGACGCTCGGCAGCCTCGCGCGCCTGCTCGGCAAGACGGCGCTGCCCGGCCTCCGCCGCACGCTCATGCTCCGCCCGAACATGCTCCCGGCGCAGGAAAAGCGCCCAAACCGACACTCCGGCAAGCAGAGCCGCCAGAAGCAAAATCACGATCGTTTCCGTATTCATACCGACAAAAATAGGGAAATAATTGCCATTAAGCACCGGATTTCGTACTTTTGTTCCGAATTAAATTCCGCGATTTATGCAACGAATCATATCTCCCTCGATGCTCTCGGCCGATTTCGGCCATCTGGAGCGCGACACGCAGCTGATCGACCGCAGCGAAGCCCAGTGGATCCACATCGACGTAATGGACGGCGTGTTCGTACCGAACATTTCGTTCGGTTTTCCGGTCATGAAGGCCATCCGCAAGGCCACCGGCAAGCTGCTCGACGTGCACCTGATGATCGTCGAACCCGAAAAATACGTCGCCCGCTTCGCCGAGGCGGGGGCCGGCATCGTGACCTTCCACTACGAGGCCACCTCCGATCCCCGGGGGTGCATCGAGCTGATCCGCCGGGCCGGAGCCCGGGCCGGCATCTCGATCAAGCCGGCCACACCCGCCGAGGTGCTGCGCGAACTGCTTCCCGAGCTGGATCTGGTGCTCGTGATGAGCGTCGAGCCGGGCTTCGGCGGACAGTCGTTCATGCCCGAATCGGTCGATAAGGTCAAGGCGCTGCGCGCCATGATCGACGCATGCGGCTCATCGGCCGTGATCGAGGTCGATGGCGGCATCTCGGCCCGCAACTCCCGCCTGCTCTTCGACGCAGGTGCCGAAGCGCTCGTGGCGGGCAGCGCCGTCTTCGGAGCACCCGACCCGGAAGCGGAAATCGTTACCATGCTGCGCAGCTGATCCCCCGGAAAAGATGATTTCACTCGACAACCTCACGGTCAGCTACGGAGGCTGGACCCTCTTCGACAACATCTCGCTGATGATCAACCCGAAGGACCGGATCGGTCTGGTCGGCAAGAACGGCGCGGGCAAAACGACCCTGCTGCGGCTGATCGTCGGCGAGCAGCAGCCCACCTCGGGCGGGGTATCCTACAACGGCGAATGCACCATCGGCTACCTCCCGCAGCAGATGCGGGTGGCCGATACCACCTCGCTGGTCGAGGAGACGGCCAAGGCCTTCGACGAGGTGCTGCGGCTCGAAGCCGACATCGAGCGCCTCACGCGCGAGATCGCCGAGCGCACCGACTACGAATCGGCCGACTACGAGCAGCTGCTCCACCGCCTGAACGAAGCGACGGACCGCTACCACATTCTGGGCGGCGACACCCGCGAGGCCGACATCGAGAAGACGCTGCTCGGCCTGGGATTCAAGCGCAGCGACTTCACGCGCGCTACCAGCGAATTCTCGGGCGGCTGGCGCATGCGCATCGAGCTGGCCAAACTGCTGCTGCGCCGCCCCTCGATCTTCCTGCTCGACGAGCCCACGAACCACCTCGACATCGAGTCGATCCAGTGGCTCGAAGAGTACCTGAAGAGCTACAACGGCGCGGTGCTGCTCATCTCGCACGACCGCGCCTTTCTGGATAACGTGACCACCCGCACGGTCGAGATCTCGCTCGGCAAGGCCTACGACTACAAAGTCCCCTACTCGAAATACGTCGTCCTGCGTGCCGAACGGCGCGCCCAGCAGATGGCCGCCTACCAGAACCAGCAGCGGATGATCGAGAAGACCGAAGAGTTCATCGAGAAGTTCCGCTACAAGCCGACCAAGTCCAACCAGGTGCAGTCGCGCATCAAGCAGCTCGACCGCCTGGAGCGCATCGAGATCGAGGAGGAGGACCTCGCGACGCTCAACATCAAGTTCCCGCCCGCACCCCGGTCGGGACAGATCGTGGCCGAGATCCGGGAGGCCGGCATGTCGTTCGGAGCCAAGCACGTCTTCAGCGGTGCCGACTTCACGATCGAACGGGGCGACAAGATCGCCCTGGTAGGACGCAACGGCGAGGGAAAGACCACGCTGGCGCGCATGCTCATCGGGCAGCTCGCCCCGACCGAAGGTTCGATCCGCGTGGGGGCCAACGTGAACATAGGCTACTACGCGCAGAACCAGGACGACCTGATGGACGGGGATTTCACGGTCTTCGACACCCTCGACCGCGTGGCCGTGGGCGACGTGCGGACCCGGCTGCGCGACATCCTCGGAGCCTTCCTGTTCCGGGGCGAGGATATAGACAAGAAAGTCAAGGTGCTCTCGGGCGGCGAACGCTCCCGACTGGCGATGGCCCGCCTGATGCTGGAGCCTTACAACCTGCTGGTGCTCGACGAGCCGACCAACCACATGGACATGCGCTCGAAGGACATACTCAAGAACGCGATCATGAAGTACGACGGCACGGTGGTGGTGGTATCCCACGACCGCGAGTTCCTGGACGGCATGGTCTCGAAAGTCTATGAGTTCCGCGACGGCGGCGTGCGCGAATACCTCGGCGGCATCTACTACTTCCTCGAAAAGCGCAAGATCGAGTCGCTGCAGGAGATCGAACGCAGGGAGGCTCCCGCCCCGAAGCAGGAGAGCGCCCCGAAAGAGTCTCCCTCGGGCAAGCTGACCTACGAACAGAAGAAAGAGCAGGAGAAGCTGCTGCGCCGCCTGCGCAAGGCGGTCGAGACGATCGAGAAGGAGCTGGCCGAGACCGAGCGGCAAATCGCCGAATACGACCGCCGGTTCGCCGAGGCGACCGACTACGACGAGGCCGAATACAAGACCTACAACCAGCTCAAGACCCGCTACGACCACCAGATGCACGAGTGGGAGAAGGCCTCCTACGAACTGGAAATTACCGAAGAGAACTAATCATTTATGGACAACAACCTTATCTTCGGCATCCGCCCGGTAGCCGAAGCGATCGAATCGGGCAAACAGATCGAGAAACTCTACATCCGCAAGGGTGCCGAAGGACAGCTGATGAGCGAACTGCGCGACCTCTGCCTGCGCCACCGCATCCATTATCAGGAGGTGCCCGTAGAGAAACTCAACCGCCTCACGCGCGGCAACCACCAGGGCGCGGTCGCCCAGATATCGGCCATCGGCTACGTGGAGCTGGGCGACATTCTGGAACGGGTTCCCGAAGACGAGACCCCGCTGGTGGTGGTCTTCGACGGCGTGACCGATGTCCGCAATTTCGGAGCCATCGCCCGCTCGGCCGAATGTGCCGGAGCGCACGGACTCATCGTGCCGCTCAAGAACGCCGCCCCGGTCAATGCCGAAGCGATCCGCTCGTCGGCCGGCGCGCTGACCTCGATCCCCGTCTGCCGCGTGGGGTCGATCCGCAACACGCTCAAAACGCTGCAGAACGAAGGATTCCAGGTCGTCGGGGCCAGCGAGAAGAGCCGCAAGCTGCTCTACGATGCCAACTTCCGCAAGCCGACCGCCCTGGTCATGGGAGCGGAGGATACGGGCATATCGAAAGAGGTGCTCAAATTGTGCGACGAGCAGCTGGCCATCCCGATGATCGGCCACATCGAATCGCTCAACGTCTCGGCGGCGGCGGCCGTGATGCTCTTCGAGATCGTCCGCCAGCGGATCGGATAACCGGCTGCGTCCGATGAAGCAGGTCGTACGGCACCCCCTTGTCGGCGAAGTCACCCTTTCGCAGAGCCGGCGGGCGCGAAGGATCTCGCTCTCGGTCGGCGCATCGGGTGCGGTGCGTCTCTCCTACCCTTGCGGTGTCGCACGGGCACGCGCCTGGGCTTTCCTCGAGAGCCGGATCGGGTGGATCGAAGAGGCTCGCCGCAAGATCGCGGCACGGCTCGCAGAACAGCCACAGCGGCAACCCCGCTCGGAAGAGGAGATCCTCCGCCGCAGGGAGGAGCTGCGCCGCACCGCACGGGAGAGGCTGCCCGCCCGGGTCGCGGAGCTGTCCGAACGCACGGGACTGCGCTGCCGTTCGGTCACGATCCGCGCGGCACGCTCCAAATGGGGTTCGTGCAACGGACGGAACGACCTGTCGCTGAGCCTTTATCTGATGACATTACCCGAACACCTGCGGGATTTCGTCATCCTCCACGAACTCTGCCACACCGTGCACCACGACCATTCGCCCCGCTTCCACGCACTGCTCGACCGCCTGCTCGACGAGCGCGAGAAAGAGTTGCAGCAGGAGCTGCGAAAATATCGCCCCGAATAGAGGAGAGCATCCGCGCGAGGGAGCATTCTTCCGAGGCGCAAGGGGCCGCCAGAACGCTCCGCACATCCGGGGCGGCGGCCAGCGGAGAAACACCTGACTCCGGGGAATCGAAACGCCAGGGGCGGCCGAAAGAGGGCCGCCCCTGGCGTTTCGCACAATCCGCATCGTGCTAAAAGAACTTCTTCTTGGACTGCGTGATCACGAAATCCTTCAGGTAGAAGGGTTCGAAATAGGCAACGTCCTCCGTGCGCCCCTCGTCGAAGGCCCGCTGCGCCAGGCGCGCCAGTCCCCGTGCCGAGGGAGCCACCGAAACGAACGTCGCATCGGGCAGCACCTCCCCGCACTTGGCGGCTCCGTTGCCGAAGATCACGAACGGCCGGCCGTCGCCGCGCCACGCGGCGAAACTATCCGGAGTAACCACCTCGGCCGCCACCTCCGACAGAGGTGCGCCCGCACTGTCGAACACCTGGGCATAGACCTCCATGCGGCGTGCATCGACCATCGGACAGAGACGCGCCCGCGCCCAATCCTCGACCGCGACGATGCCCGCCTCGTAGTCCTCGCGCGCCACCTCGGTCAGGGCATCGAGCGATCCTACGGCGATCAGCGGCTTGCCGATACCGTAGCAAAGCCCCTTGGCGAACGACACACCGATGCGCAGTCCCGTATAGGAGCCGGGCCCCCGTCCCACGGCGACGGCATCCAGCTCATCGGGCGCGATCCCGGTCTGCGTCAGCAGCTCATCGACGAAAACCCCGAG
>JAIEHQ010000041.1 GCA_029065825.1 Alistipes sp. | reverse complement strand
TCTATGTGGTCTATCCCCTCATCAAGGAGTCGGAGACGATGGACTACAAGGACCTCGAGGAGGGGTACGAGGCCATCTCGCGCGACTTCCCGCTGCCGCAGTACGTCACGGCGGTCTGCCACGGCAAGATGAAGCCCGAGGACAAGGAGGAGTCGATGCGCCAGTTCAAGAGCGGCGAGGCGCACATTCTGGTGGCCACGTCGGTCATCGAAGTGGGGGTCGATGTTCCCAACGCGACGGTCATGGTCATCGAATCGGCCGAGCGCTTCGGCCTCTCGCAGCTCCACCAGCTGCGCGGCCGCGTGGGCCGCGGCGGAGAGCAGTCCTACTGCATCCTCATGTCGGGCGAGAAGCTCTCAAAGGAGGCCCGCACCCGCCTGGAGGCGATGTGCGAGACGAGCGACGGCTTCCGGCTGGCCGAACTGGATCTCAAGCTGCGGGGCGCGGGCGATATCAACGGCACGATGCAGAGCGGTTTGGCACTCGATTTGAAGATAGCTAATCCGACACTCGATCTGCAGATTCTGACCCTCACGCGCGAAGCCGCCGCCGAGGTGCTGCGCGACGATCCGGGCCTCGCCCGCGCGGAACATGCCGGCCTCCGGGAGCTTCGCCGCCGCATGAGCGGCCGGGAGGAGATCGACTTTTCGCAGATCTCGTAATCGAAAACCGACGACAACCAAAGAAACCGTCCCACCCAAAACCCCGATCGCCATGAAACGTTTCCCGCTCCTCGTACTGCTGCTCTGCCTCGCACAGTCGATGCAGGCCCAACTCTACCAACCGGGAGAGGTGCTCGACTACAAGATCAGCTACCGGGCCAAACTCTTCCCCAACACGGTGGTCGGCACCGTGCGCATCGCCACGACCCTCGAACAGGATGCGGAAATCGGCCGGGAGGTCTATCGCGTCGAAGGTGTCGGCCGCACGCTGCCCTCGTTCCGCTGGGTCATGAACATACTGGACCGCTACGAAACCCGGGTCGATCGCCGGACGCTGCGGCCGCTGCGCTTCGAGAGCGATATCCGCGAGGGCAACTACCGCTTCCGGAGCACCTACCGCTACGACTGGGAGGCGATGCGGGTGCACACCACCTGGCGAAGCCGGCGCATGGAGCGCGACACCTGCAAGACGATGCCCCTCGGCGAGGCGAGCATGGATCCCGTGTCGCTCTACTTCCGGCTGCGGGGTGTCAATCCCGCCACCCTCGAAGAGGGCCGCACCGAGATACTGGAGATGGTGCTCGAAGACACGGTCCGCCACCTGCGCCTGCGCTTCCTCGGGCGCGAAGTGAAGAAGATCCGCCGCGCGGGGACCTTCCGCACGCTGGTGTTCGCCTGCCAGATCGGCTCCTCGGAGGGCTATTCCTTTACCGACGGATCGGAGTTCCGGGTCTGGATCTCGGACGACCGCAACCTCGTTCCGCTCTACGTCGAGTCGCCCATCCGGGTGGGCAGCGTCCAGGCCGTCATTTCCGACTGGCAGGGACTCAAATACCCGCTTACGAGCAAAATAAAATAAAAAACCTTATATTTGCCGAAAATACCTTTTTGTCTATGGAAGAGAACACAACAGGCTACAACCGCCCCGAGTACGACCGCGAGGATCCTCGCGAGGGCCGCAAGTCGATCCTGGGCTACCGGATCGTCATCATCCTGCTCGCCGTCATCCTGGCTGCGCTTTCGATCCTCTACTTCAACATCCATCGCCAGCAACAGGCCGACTACGACCTGCTGGTCATCGACCGCGACTCGATACAGAACAACCTGAGCGACCTGATGCAGGACTTCGATGAGCTGCAGATCGCCAACGACACCCTCTCGCTCCAAATGTCCGTCGAACGCCAGCGGGCCGACTCGCTCATGCAGCGGCTCAAACAGGAGCGTTCGTGGAACCTCTCCAAGATCAAGCAGTACGAGAAGGAGGTGGGTACCCTGCGCACCATCATGCGGGGTTATCTCCATCAGATCGACTCGCTCAACACCCTCAACAAGCAGCTCATCGACGAGAACGTCTCCTACCGCAAGGAGATCACCACCGCCAACCTGCGCGCCGAGATGGCCGAGGAGAAGGCTCAGGAGCTGGACAACAAGGTGCGCCAGGGTTCGGTCATCAGCGCCCGCGACATCCGCCTCACGGCCCTCAACAACCGCAGCAAGGAGGTTTCGCGCATCCGCAACGCCGAACGCCTGCGCGTGGACTTCACGCTCGCGGCCAACACGCTCGCCACGCCCGGCGAAAAGACGATCTACGTGCGGATTCTCTCGCCCGACGGCTACGTGCTCTCGAGCGAAAGCATTCCCACCTTCGAATTCGAGGGCGAGCAGCTCTCCTACTCGGCATCGCGCGAGGTGGACTATCAGAACGAGGACCTCGGCGTGGGCATCTTCTACACCGGCAGCGGCTTCACGGCAGGAGCCTATCGGGTGCAACTCTACTGCGACGGCCTGATGATCGGCTCGACCGAGCTGTCGATGCGGTAAGCGGCAGCCGATACGCTCCGCGCACAATGCAGCGGTCGGAAAGGAATCGACTCCTTTCCGACCGCTGCGTTTCGTATTCCTCCCCCGCACCTTCCCCCGGGAGCGCTATGCCGAAACACGCCCCAGCGGACAAAGTCCGGCCCGCGGCAGGCGGAAC
>JAIEHQ010000040.1 GCA_029065825.1 Alistipes sp. | reverse complement strand
AAATCGCTCCGTTCGATGGGAGGATTTCCGGGGTTCATTGAATTGATTTGTCCGGGTGTGGCGCGGGGGTTATTTTTGCCCTCCCGAAAGAGACTAACCGTTTAATAAATTGATTGATATGAAACGATTTTCTTTATTGGCGGCTGCGGCCGCCATGTTGTCCGCCGCGGTTTTGGGCGGATGCAGCGGCGGAAACGACGAACCCGCGCCCCGTCCCGAGGCTCCGACGATCGTGCTGGTCGGCGGCGATATCTCGCAACCCCAGCTGCTTTCGGAGCAGATGCAGGCCGTCGTGCGGATCGAGGCTCCGGGCCGCATCGCGTCGCTCGAGATCGAGATCGTCTCGCCGCTGCTCGACGAGCAGGTGCTGGGTGCGGCGGGTCTGTCCGTGCGGATGAATCTGGCGGAGCCTACCGAGGATCAGATCGCCGCTTTCGAGGCGCTCGGCTTCCCCTACGGCGGGGACGTGAAGGGCAGGGAGCAGCTCGATTTCGATCTTTCGGGCGTGATGCCTATGCTGCTGATGCTTTGCCAGGCCGGCGGGGAGTCGTCCGACCACACCTTCGCGCTGACGGTAACCGACCAGGCTGCGCAGCGGGGGAGCGGTGCGCTGAAGGTGCGTTACGACCACGCACGGCCCGAACCGGCGCTCGCCTACCGCGACGATGCCGACCTGTGGCGCAACACCGCGACGCTGGCCGCGACCGACCTGCCCGAGGGTGCCCGGGTGCAGTACCGTGCGAAGGGTGCCGGGGCGTGGAACGACGCGACGGCCGCTGCCGAGGGCGTTTATGCGATCGCTCCGGTGTGGGAGCGTGCGGAGAACGAGGCCGGACTGGAGATTTACACCGTGAAGGAGGGAACGGGCGTAGCGGCCGCCGCTACGTATGAGTACCGCGTGCTGACGGCCGACGGCAAGAGCACGGCCGAGGGCGAGTTCGCGACCGCCGCAGGCGATGCGATTCCCAACGGCGACATGTCGTCCTGGTCGCAGAAGGTGCTCGGCAGCGGCGACGAGGAGGTGCGTCTCTCCTATCCCAATGCCGCCGGCGAGTCGTTCTGGGACAGCGGCAACAACGTCTTCCTGGAGAATCCCAACATGGACCCCGATACCTGGACTCCGCTCTGTTTCGAGGAGAGCGGCGCAGCCTGCTTGATGGCGCGCATGGCGCTGGGCTTCGTCTTCGCTCCGGGCAACATGTTCACGGGCGACTTCGAGTTCGCCGGCATGGGCGGCACCGTGAAGTTCGGCAAGGCCTACGACTACACGGCGCGTCCCCGCGCCCTGAGGGTGCGCGTGAAGGCCGAGGTGGGCACGATCGACAAGGCGGGTTCGAACGATCCCGAGAAGGATGAGTGGCTGGGCCGGCAGGACTGCTCGCAGATTTATGTCGCCATCGTCGATTGGACGGCCCAGCACGAGGTAACCTCGGGTCTGTCGGCTCCCACCGGCATGTGGAATCCGGCTGCGGCGGCCTCGACCGACGAGGGTGCGGTGCTCGGCTACGGCGTGGCGGACATCACGGAGAGCACGGCCGACTGGACCGAGCTGGAGATCCCCGTGAACTGGTATGCCGAGGACGGCGCGAAACCTGCGGCCGGGAACTTCTCGCTTGTGATTTCGTGCGCCACGAGCGTGCGGGGCGACTACCTGACCGGCTGTTCGACCAACTCGATGCGGGTCGATGATTTCGGCTGGGTCTATTAGCGGCCGGATGGCGCCGTGCGGCGCCATCCGCGGCGCGAAGCGCTCCCTCTTTTGCCGCGGAGCGGGCAGGAAGAGGAGGTAAAGGATGTGCGGCCCCCCCCCGAAGTGGAGGGCCGCGGCGGAGCGGGTCCGCCGGTTGGAAAATCCCCGGCAGTCTATAAGACTGCCGGGGATTTTTCGTGTCGGAATGCGAGCGCTGCTGCTGCGTGGGGCGGTTCGGCCGGCATCCGGGACGGGCGGCGCGAAAAATCGTTCGATTTTTTATGTGCGGTGCAAGTTGTTGAAAATTAATGTTTTGCAGAATATTCGGGGGGGGGTATTTCGCTCATTGTCAATTTGTTGCAGAAAAAATGGACAAAATTCGAAATTTAATATATTTTTGCACCGAAAATCGAACGTATAAAATGCGATAAATCCGTGTAATTGACTTATTGATAGTTGGTTGTAAGTAAACTGAAGGTGTGCGGCGAATAAACAGATGGTAATTATGAAACGTAAGGTCTTTTTGTTTTTTGTAATGTTGCTGCTGGGGCTGAGTGCCCGGGGACAGAATGTCGCGATAAAGACCAATCTCCTTTACGATGCGTTGATGAATGTCAATATCGGACTGGAGGTCGGGTTGGCTCCGAAGTGGACGTTGGATGTTTCGGGCAATTTGAATTGCTGGAAGCTGTCGCACGACCGGCGCTGGAAGCACTGGCTGGCGCAGCCCGAGGCCCGCTACTGGTTCTGCGACCGTTTCGCAGGTCATTTTATCGGCGTGCATGCGCTCGGCGGACAGTATAACGTGGGCGGTGTGAAGAACGGAATCTCGTTTCTGGGTTCGGATTTCTCGAAACTCTCGGATTACCGCTATCAGGGATGGTTCGTCGGTGCCGGCATCGCATACGGCTATGCGTGGATTCTGGGCCGCCACTGGAACCTCGAGGCGGAGATCGGCGTGGGATATGTTTATACGCGTTACGACAAGTTCAACTGCGCCGGATGCGGCCGCAAGCTGCTGACCGACCGGCCCCATCATTACTTCGGCCCCACCAAGGCGGCGATCAATCTGGTATATACCTTCTAAATAGTGTGGCGATGAAACGGACTGTTTTGATGATGACGGCCCTGCTGGGGCTTCTGTCGCCCGTTGCGGCGCAGCGGATCGACGGCGTGTCGGTGGAGAATCCGCAGTTGGAACGCAACGGGGAGTATATGGCCGTGAATATGAATGTGGCGCTCTCGGCGCTGCGCGTGGAGAGCAACCGCGCGGTGCTGCTGACCCCTGCTATCGTGGGCGAGACCGACTCGCTGGTGCTCCCCTCGATCGGCGTGTACGGCCGCACGCGCTATTTCCACTACCTGCGCAACCGGGGCGCGGCGATGCTTTCGGGAGAGGACGAGACCACCTACCGCGCCTCGAAGAGGCCCGAGGAGGTGGCCTACAGCGTCGTGGTGCCCTATGCCGCGTGGATGAACGGCGCGCGGCTGCGCTTCGACCGCAAGGATTACGGCTGCTGTTCGACGCTGCTCGACGAGCAGTCGATGATGCTGGGCGGCTGGTGGGAGCCGACCCCCTGGGAGCCGGTGCTGGCTTACGTGCGCCCGGTGGCCGAAGGCGAGAAGAGCTATTCGCTGAGCGGATCGGCTTTCATCGACTTCCCGGTCAATCAGACGGTCATCCGCCCCGAATACCGGCGCAATGCGGATGAGCTGGCCAAGATCCAGGCGACGATCGACTCGGTGCGCAACGACCGCGACATAACCATCACTTCGGTATGGCTCAAGGGCTTCGCCTCGCCCGAAAGCCCCTACAGCCACAACGCCTCGCTGGCCAAAGGGCGTACCGAGGCGCTCAAGAGCCATATTCGCCGGCTCTACCGTTTCGACGAAGGAACGATCGAGACCGACTACGAGCCGGAGGACTGGGAGGGGCTGCGCCGTTATGTCGCGGAGTCCAACCTGGAGCATCGGGAGGAGATCCTCGCGATGATCGACGGCCCGCTGGAGCCGGATGCGAAGGAGTGGAAGATCCGCAGGAGCTACCCCGAGGAGTATCGTTTCCTGCTTCAGTACTGCTATCCGGCGCTGCGCCATACGGACTACCGGATCTCGTACGTGGTGCGCAGCTTCAGCGATGTGGAGGAGATCAAGCGCATCATGAAGACGCAGCCGCAGAAGTTGTCGCTCAACGAGTTCTATCTGGTGGCCCAGACCTACGAACCGGGTACGGAGGAGTTCAACGAGGTCTTCGAGACGGCCGTGCGCATGTATCCCGACGACCCGGTGGCCAATCTGAATGCCGCCAACACGGCCCTGCAGAGCGGCAGCCTCGAACTGGCGGCCCGCTATCTGGAGAAGGCGGGCGACGCGCCCGAGGCCGACTATGCGCGCGGCGCCCATGCCCTGCTGCTGGAGGAGTACGACGAGGCGGAGCGCTGCATGCTCCGGGCCGAGCAGCGGGGTGTGGAGCTGGCGGCGGATGCACTGGAGTGGATTCGCGAGACGAAAGAGAAAAAATCGAATATCAATAAGATCAAATAAAATACAAACGGCAATGAGAAGAATCATTATTTCTTTGTTGGCATGCGCTGCGCTGTCGGCGTGTGTTCGTGACGATGCTGCTGCAGGGAGAGAGGATGTCTGGAGCGGCGATACGGCATTCCTGAATGTGCGTATTTCGGAGGCTGGCTCCGCGACCCGTGCGACGGCCGGCGATCCGAACGATTTCGAGAACGGTACGGAGAACCAGGTGCGG
>JAIEHQ010000004.1 GCA_029065825.1 Alistipes sp. | reverse complement strand
GCGGCGCGAGCATCTTCGCACTGAACACGCATTCCGAACGCCCGACAGTCAAGCGACCCATGACGGGGCAACGACCCGCACTGTCTGATTCGTTCACGTTCGTGCACCTTTTCTCGCCTCGGCATAGTGCAAACGAGTTCGCCTCTGCCCTCGGCTTGCCGAAAACGTTCACTTTTAGGTAGAACGCAACCTTTACATCCTCTTGATTCATAACTCTATTAACCATTTACAAAATTACTGATATAGAGTTATTTGAAGCCGTGAAAAACAAAGCGGAACATAGAATAAGATACTATGTCATCACCTCCGAAGCCGTCTTTTCGCGAAACTCCGAGTAAAACGACTATTTTTGTCGTGAAGTTTCGCGAGAAAACCGGCGTTCCTTGAAGTGCAGAACCGTTTTCGGAAAGCGAAAACAAGGTTTTGCGACTTCCTTACCGGTCCGAAAAAGGCAACGTTTTCGGCAAGCCGAGGGCAGAGCCGAGTTTACTCGGTCTATGCCGAGGCGAGAAAACGACGGCGAATAGCCAACGGATAAGTAACGAATCCCTCGCTCAACCTCTCGAAATCCTGCTTTTTAGCCATTCGGCAAACAGCAGTAGATCCACTCGTTACGGTTCTACGCTTCAATCACTTACATTATTACGTCCCAAATGCCTGTTTTTACGCGATATCTTCGTATCTTTGACTTCGTCTTAGATACTTCGCCTCAACAAAACTCAAACAAGTTTGGTTTTGTATTCGGCTTATTCGTATCTTTGGCACCGCCTTAGGTACTCCCGCCTCGGTAATGCTCAAATAAATTTGGCATTACGCTCGGGTTATTCGTACCTTTGTCTGCCGGAGATCGCTCCGAGGGAGCGACGGCAACACGGGCCGCAAGAGACGGCTCCTCCGGCCCATTACCGAAAAAACGCATCGAACCGACTCATGCAGATCAACAAAGCCCAATTCATATGCAGCTCCGAGCGCCTCGGACAACTGCCCAAAGACACGCTTCGCGAGTTCGCCTTCATCGGGCGCAGCAACGTCGGCAAGTCGTCGCTGGTCAATATGCTGACCGGACGCAACGGACTGGCGAAAGTCTCGGGAACGCCCGGCAAGACGAAGCTGATCAATCACTTCCGTATCAACGACACATGGTATCTGGTCGATCTTCCCGGCTACGGCTACGCCCGCACCTCGAAAGCGCAGCGCGACGAGTTCTCGAAGATCATCCTCGACTACGTGCTGCGCTGCGAGCGGATGCACTTCCTCTTCGTGCTGATCGACTCGCGGCTCGAACCGCAAAAGATCGACCTGCGCTTCATCGAGATGCTGGGCCGCGAAGGCATCCCCTTCGGCCTGATCTTTACCAAAACCGACAAGCTCTCCGCCGCACAGCTCGCCCGCAGCGCGGAACGCTACCGCCGCACCCTGGCCGAACAGTGGGAGGAGCTGCCCCCGATCTTCTTCTCGTCGAGCGAGAAGCGGACGGGACGGGAGGAAATTCTCGGCTTCATCGAAAAATGTTTGGCCGATTGTTGAAAAAAATCTGCCGAGGCATCCGGTAATTCCGCCCGCGTGTCTTATCTTTGTCCCATCAAAAAACCCACATCACACTATGGCTATCCACAAGATCAAATTCTTCGCCGGCCGAGGCTCCCGCTACCTGGCCGAGAAGATCGTCGCCAGCTACGGCACCACCCTCGGAGACTCGGAGGTGCTTCAGTTCAGCGACGGCGAATTCCAACCCTGCTTCAACGAATCGATCCGCGGTTGCACCGTCTTCATCATCCAATCGACCTTCCCGCCGCTGGACAACCTGATGGAGCTGCTGATGATGGTCGATGCGGCGCGCCGCGCCTCGGCCTACAAGGTCATCGCCGTCATGCCCTACTTCGGCTGGGCGCGTCAGGACCGCAAGGACCGTCCCCGCGTGCCGATCGGCGCCAAACTGGTAGCCAACATGCTCGTTGCGGCCGGTGTGGACCGCATCATGACGATGGACCTGCATGCCGACCAGATCCAGGGCTTCTTCGACGTTCCGGTCGATGCGCTCTACGCCAGCGGCATCTTCGTCCCCTACATCCGCAACCTCAACATCGAGAACCTCTCGATCGCGGCTCCCGACATGGGCGGCGCGAAGCGTGCCAACACCTATGCCAAGCACCTCGGCACGCCGATCATCATCTCGCACAAGGAGCGCGCCAAGGCCAACGTCGTGGGCAAGATGACTGCCATCGGCGAGGTCAAGGACCGCAACATCATCATCGTCGATGACATGATCGACACGGCGGGCACGATCTGCATGGCCGCCGACATGCTGATGGAGAAGGGTGCCAAGAGCGTCCGCGCGGCTATTACCCACCCGATCCTTTCGGGCCAGGCCTACGAGAAGATCAACGCCAGCGCCCTGCAGGAGGTCATCTGCACGGACACCATTCCGCTCAACCCCGAAAAAGACCTCCACAAGTTCAAGGTAATGACCGTGGCCGACATCTTCGCCAACGTCATCGAGCGCGTACACAACTACAAGGAAATCTCCTCGATCTTCTTCAAATAGGCGGGCCGTCAGGCTCCGAGCCTCATACCTCCGTGCGGGAAATCTTTCGAAGATTTCCCGCACGTTTTTTTACTGCCGCCGGCAAGAGCGCGGCAGCGGGCACGGCACTCGTCCGCACGGCGCTGCAAATACCCCGAAAACGCCCTGCCCCGCTCCCCCGGGAAGGTGCCGCACGACCGCCGCGCGACAAAAATACCCGACAGCGCCTCCGCCGTCGATCCGGCACCGCTCCCGCCGCCGCAAAAACGGGATGCCTCCCGCCCGAAGGCGGAAGGCATCCCGAAATCGCCGGTCGAACGGCACTCCCTCTCAGAAGGTCTGCTCGACATTCCAGACGAAGGCCCGCGACCCCTGCATGCGGGTCGCCTCGTCCATCCGACGGAAGGCATCCATCAGCGGCGCGACCCGTTCGTCCTCGACGATCGCCAGGATCGACGAGTTCATCGAGGGCCAGGCATGGGTTCCGTAGTGGGGTTCGCCGTCGAAGGAGCCGCGCCCCTGCGTGAGCTCCCACTTGGTAAAGCCCCGGATCTCCAGCGTGTCCAGAATTTCCCGGACACGATCGGTCAGGGCCTGATTGTATGACAGAAATACTGCTTTCATCTCGCTTATATGTTTATCTGTTTTCCATCGGGATTGACCATCTTCTCCTGCTCGGTGCGCTGGTGGCGGTTGTTTAAGTTCGAGTAGTGGACCTGCACGATGAAGAGGGTCAGCAGCGT
>JAIEHQ010000039.1 GCA_029065825.1 Alistipes sp. | reverse complement strand
TTACCACACTGCCCGACACGTGGGGCATCAACCAGCGTTACATCATGCTGGCGATCAACAACTGGGACAAGGAGTACCAGCGCGTGCTGCTGGGCGGACTGACCTGCGACAGCGAGGACTTCTACAATTCGGAATCGCATACCAACGCCATCTTCCTGCCCAAACTCGAAGTCGGAAACACGCAGTACATCGGATTCTTCCATACGGGAGCCTACCAGGAATCGATCGGCGGCTTCGGCGGCATCCAGCACTGCCTGATCCCCTCGCCCAAGCACGTGATCATCGATCGCGACAAGGACGACAACGAATACTACACCCGTCTTTTCGCCAAGGAGCAGTCCTATCGTTCGATGCTCCGCATTCTCGGCTACTGATGCCCGTCCTCCGGCCCGGACGGTCTGCCGCCGGATGTCCGGAACGTCCGACGCGGAGCCGGCCGAAGGCGGATGCGGACGTACGGCAAAGATCGCAAGGAAAACCCCGGAACGCAGTTGGGTGGCGTTCCGGGGTTTGTCTTTTCGTGCAGAAAGGGCGGCGCGCGGTCAGGCACTCAGGTCGGCTTCCGAGATCATGTTGTTCAGCAGGGCGTACACCGTCAGACCGGCGATGGTCTTGATACCCGTTTTGCGGGTAATGTTCTTGCGGTGCGAGATGACCGTGTGGATCGATATGTAGTATCTGTCGGCGATCTCCCGGTTGGTCATGCCGCGCGCCACGGCGACCAGGATCTCCCGTTCGCGGTCGGTAAGCTCGTACCCCTCGGACTGGGAGGTGCTGCGACTCGTCTCGAGGGCCTGCTTGAGCTTGTGGTGTATGCGGGAGGGGGTATCGTAGAGATTGATGACCGCATCGAACTCCTGCAGCAGCTCTTCGTCGGCCGGAGCGTGGCACAGGGCGACGATCGGAAGCTCCTGCAGAGCGGGAAAGCTGCTGCGGATGGGCGTGCGCCGCAGCACGGGAAAGAGCGCCGGGTCGATCAGCACCAGGTCGGGACCCAGCGTGGCGATCCGTGCGAAGCAGGCCGCCGCATCGCCCTCCGTCGCGGTGTCGAGCGCCCGGAAGTCGGGAAGGTCGTTGAGCAGCATCCGCACACCGGCCGAGACGATCGACGACGGATCGACGACCAACACCTTATAAATCCGTCCGTTTTCCATCTTTTTCGAGTTTCTCCACCAGGGGGATCAATATTCCGTTCTCGATCTCGGTATGTTTGCGCAGGTCCTCCTCGAAACGGAAGATCTCGAAGAGTACCTCGTGGCGCAACTCTGCCGGACAGCTCTCGGGCAGGTACTTGATGACGATGCTTTTCAGATCGCTCAGCTTGCCGTCGATGTCGCTGTGGTTGTCCTCGAAGCAGAGAATATTGTAGTTGCCCGGCTGCCCGCCTTCGAGCAGCGAACGCACATAGGGAAAGACGATGCGCTCCTCGTAGTCGAAATGGTTATCCACCTCGCGGCGGTAGTCGGCGAAGAAGCTGTGCAGGATCTTGCGGTGCACCCCCTCGCAGGCCTCGATCATCGCCTCCATGCGGGCATCGAGGCGCGGCAGCACCGTTTGCAGGTAATAGACGTGCGAGGCGTGCAGGTAGCGCATGATATGCCCCAGGTCGGCGGGTGCCAGCGACTCGCACGGGGAGGCGGGCTCCGCCGAGGAATAGATGCGGCAGATGAGCAGGAACAGCTCAGGCGAGAGGTTGTGCCGCCGGCACATCTCGCCTACGCTCGTCTCTCCGAATCCGAGGGGGATGGAGAGACGCGAGAGGATGGCCAGCAACTCGTAGTTGGACTCGATCAGATCGGCCAGTTTCATGCCCGGCGAGAAGAGCTGTCGTCCCTCGTCGGAGCCTGCGAATGTATTTTCCGTTTGTTTCATGATCTGTGGCGGATGAGAATGTTCGGTACAAAGATAGTGCGTCGCGCGCGTTCGCGCAGTAGCCGGATCGGGGGATACGGAGGGCCGCAATAGCCCGATGCGGGGATGCTCGGTCCGGATCTGCGTCGTAATCGGAGGCCTTTCGGCACGTGTCCGCAGGTTTTCCCGTAGTCGGGGCGGGCCGTCTATTCCGTCTTCCCGGCGATCGCCCGGTCGATCCAGGCCCGAATCTTCGGAGCGGGGTCCTCCCACGTGTCGGGTTTGATGACCTTGCCGTCCTTGGGGTTGTAGTGGGGTTTGCCGTCGGGCCACAGTTTGGCCATGTTGGCCTGCTGCACGATCGCGAACAGCTCGTCGGGTTCGAGTCCCATCTCGACCATCGTTCCCAGCGCGAAGTACATCAGGTCGATCATCGCGTCGGCCTGCTCGTAGATATCTTCCGCGACCAGAAATTCGGCCACCTCCTCATTCATCCACTTGGCACGGCTGAGCGCCCGCTTCGGATCGAGTTTCCGGGGCGTATCCGGAGCCGGATGGCCGAATACCCGATGAAACTCCTTTACATCGTTCCACTCTTTTTTCATCTTTTCGATTTTTTTTGCGATGCGGCAAATGTAGGAAAAATCTCCCTAATTACCTCGTGCGGCCCCACGGCATACGGCTCCCGGGGCGGGCAACGATTGTTTCCGACGGCCCCCAGCGGCCGCCCCGACATCCGTCGGAATTCCTGAGCTTCGCTGCTCCGGCTGCGGCCCAGGCCCTCGGCCTCCGGTCCCCGGCATAACCGCGACATA
>JAIEHQ010000038.1 GCA_029065825.1 Alistipes sp. | reverse complement strand
GCGATGGAGATCCTGCGCGGGGTGGAGGGGATCGGACTCGTCGAGTTCGACCGGCGCGACATCGTGCGCCATCCGCTCGTCAAGCAGATCGTCGATGCCTTCGACCGGCGGGACGGACAGCCCGCGCGGAGCGAGTCCGGGCGCTGAGACTGTCGGAGTGTATGTGCCCTGCGACACCGGGTTGCGGCCGGAATTTTTTATCTTTGCATGCGGGAGGTGCGGGCGTGCTGCCGGCGTTGTTCCGCAGGAGAGAGAACGGAGAGTGAAAACCATTTAAACGAAATATGTCATGAACAAGAATTTAACCGCTTTGAAACCGGCTTTGGTCTGGAAGCATTTCGCAGAGATCGTCAAGATTCCCCACCCCTCGCACCACGAGGAGAAGATTCGCGAGTACGTGATGCGAGTGGCCGAGCAGCTCGGACTGGAGTGCCGTGAGGACGAAGGACACAACGTCTATGTCCGCAAACCCGCCACGCCGGGCATGGAGAACCGCAAGGGTGTGGTCCTTCAGGCCCACCTCGACATGGTTCCCCAGAAGAACAACGACAAGGTATTCGATTTCGAGAACGATCCGATCGAGGCCTACATCGACGGCGACTGGGTAACGGCCAACGGAACGACCCTCGGTGCCGACAACGGCATCGGCGCTGCGGCGATTCTCGCCGTGCTGGAGGACGACACGCTGGAGCACGGTCCGCTCGAGGCGCTCTTCACGGCGACCGAGGAGACCGGCATGGACGGGGCGTTCGGCCTGAAGGCCGGCCTGTTGCAGGGCGACATCCTGCTCAACCTCGACTCGGAGGCCGAGGGCGAACTCTACGTGGGCTGCGCCGGCGGACTGGATGCCAACATCGCGTTCCCCTATGCGACGGAGTCCGTGCCGGCAGGGTGCAAGGCGCTGAAACTTACGGTCAAGGGTTGTAAGGGCGGCCACTCGGGCATTCAGATCGTCATGCAGCGCGCCAATGCCAACAAACTGCTCTTCCGTCTGCTGAACCACCTGCCCTACGAGGTTTTCCTGGCCGAGGTGGACGGCGGCAGCCTGCGCAACGCCATTCCGCGCGAGGCGACCGCTACGGTACTGGTGGCCGCTTCGGAGTGCGACCGCTTCCTGAAGGACGTGGCCGACTACGAAAAGACGGTCGTCGCCGAGTTCGAGGGCATCGAGGATTCGATCCGCATCTTCGCCGAGGAGTGCGAGCTGCCCGCGAAGATGATCGCCCGCGATGCCGCCGTGCGCCTGGCGCGGGCCATCGTCGCCTGCCCCAACGGGGTGCGCAAGATGTCAGAGTCGATGCCCGGGCTGGTGCAGACCTCCAGCAACCTGGCGCGCGTGGTCTCCGACGGGGAGTGCGTCCGGATGCAGGCGCTGCTGCGCAGTTCGTCCAATTCCGAGAAAGAGGAGCTGGGCGAGGCGATCGCCGCCGTATTCGCTCTGGCCGGCGGAGAGGTGGAGCTTACGGGTGCCTACAACGGCTGGCAGCCCAACATGGAGTCGCCGATCCTCGCAGCCATGAAAGCCTCCTACAAGGCGCTTTTCGGCAAGGAGCCTGCCGTGACGGCGATCCATGCCGGACTGGAGTGCGGTATCATCGGTACCAACTACCCGAATCTGGACATGATCTCGTTCGGTCCGACGATCTGCTATCCCCACTCGCCCGACGAGAAGGTCGATATCGCTTCGGTCGGCCGCTTCTACGAATTCCTGGTCGATACGCTCAGGAACGTACCGCAAAAATAGAGCGGTTTGGAGCAGCAGGTGCCCTACAACGAGCCGCAGCGCTGGTTCGTCATCGTCAATCCCGTCGCCGGCAACGGACGGGGGCTGGACCACTTTCCGCAGATATCCAAATTGCTGCGGGATGCGGGAATCCCCTCCGAGCCGGTCTTTACCGAGCATAAGTGCCATGCCACGGAGCTGACCGTCTCGGCCGTGAAGCAGGGCTTCCGACGGATCATCGCCGTCGGGGGCGACGGGACGCTGCACGAGGTGGTGAACGGTCTGTTCATCCAGCAGACGGTCGATCCCCGCGAGGTGTTGCTCGCAGTGATCGCCGTCGGCTCGGGGAACGACTGGATCCGCACCTTCGGCATCCCGAGCCGCTATGCGGACGCGATCCGTGCGATCCGGGAGGGTAAGTCTTTCCTGCAGGACGTGGGGATGGTCTGCTACGAGGAGGCCCATTACCGCCAGCACCTCCGCATGGCGAATGTCGCGGGGACGGGATTCGAT
>JAIEHQ010000037.1 GCA_029065825.1 Alistipes sp. | reverse complement strand
GATCAGCAGCCACCGGCCCGCCGAATCGACCACCACGCCGCCGGCCGCCTCGACCGGCAGAAACTCCCGCGCGAAAAGAGCCTCGACACGCTCCGGATGCGGGGTGCGGACGACTACGCGGTTGTGATTTTCGAGAAAATTGAGTACTTTTGTTCGGGAAACGGACTCGCCCTCCCCCAGCTCGACGACAAGATCGGCGGCGGCCGTCTCTTCGTCGGTAAAGGAGAGGGTTTTATCGGCAAAATAGATATTCGACATCATAAGACGAGATTTTGAGAGAGACAAATTTAAACATAAAAGTATCGAAATGAAAAAATTATTCCTGATTATGTCCATCGCGCTTCTGGGACTGGGAGGCTGCGGCGACAAGCACTCCCGCCCGCTCGTAATCGACAACGCACTCACTGCGGAAGAGATCGCCGCCGGCATCATCACGCCCGAAGTGATGTGGAAAATGGGACGCGTGGGGCTTGCCGGCCTCTCGCCCGATGCCAGCCGGCTGCTCTACACCGTGACCTGGTACAACCTGAAGGAGAACCGGGGCGTGACCGCGATCTACGTCCGCGATGCCGCGAGCGGCGAAGTCCGCCAGCTGACCGATTTCAAGTCGAACAACCACTCGCCCCAGTGGAGTGCCGACGGACGGCGCATCTATTTCCTCTCCGACCGCAGCGGCTCGTCCCAGGTGTGGGAGATGACCATCGACGGAGGCAACACGCGCCAGATCAAGGGCGAGGGAATCTCCGAGGTGGAGGGATTCGGCGTCAGCCCCGATGAGAAACACCTCTGGCTGGTGCAGGCGGTGCATGTGGCCGACCGCCGGTCGTCGGACCGCCACGCCGACATGGACAAGTCGAAGGCCCGCGTGTACGACGACCTGATGTGCCGCCACTGGGACTGCTGGGACGAGGGCGAATACCGCCATATCTTCGTCGCGGACCTCAACAACGGATTCCTCGCCAACAGCCGCGACATTATCGGCGAAGAGGCCGCATGGGACGCACCGCTGGCCCCCTACTTCAACATGTCGGAAATCTCGTGGAACCCCGCCGGCACGCAGCTGGCCTACACCTGCAAGCCCCTCACGGGCACGAGCTACGCCCTCTCGACCGATTCGGACATCTTCGTCTATGACCTGGCGAGCGGCACCACCCGCAACATCTGCAAGCCGGCCATCCGCCTGAAGATGGGCGAATCGGGTGTCGAGGCCACCCAGCTGACCATGCCGGGCTACGACAAATACCCCGTCTTCTCGCCCGACGGCACGAAAATCGCCTTCTGCTCGCAGCGCCGCCCGGGCAACGAGTCGGACAAGTCGCGCCTGTTCGTATGGGATTCGGCGACCGGCAAGATGCAGGACCTCACGGCCGACTTCGACTACAACGCCTCCAACCTCATCTGGGACGGCAACGAGGCGCTCTACTTCATCGCCCCCATCCACGCCACGCACCAACTCTGCCGCGTGAACATGGAGGGCAAGGTAGCCGTACTGACCGAAGGCGACCACGACATCAACGCCGTCTCGATCGCCAACGACAAGGCCGTCGCCGACATCTGCACGATCGCCTCGCCGTCGGAACTCTACCAGATCAAGCTGGGCAGCGGCGAGCTGACGCAGCTCACCTTCATCAACCAGCCGATCCTCGAGCACCTCAAGCTGGGCCGCGTGGAGAAGCGCTGGGTCGAGACCACCGACGGCAAGGAGATGCTCACGTGGGTCATCCTGCCCCCCGACTTCGATCCGAACAAGAAGTACCCCGCCCTGCTCTACTGCCAGGGAGGTCCCCAGAACGTCGTCTCCCAGTTCTGGAGCTACCGCTGGAACTTCCAGCTCATGGCGGCCCAGGGTTACGTGGTGGTCGCCCCCAACCGGCGCGGCCTGCCCTCGTTCGGCCAGGAGTGGCTCGACCAGATCTCGGGCGACTACTCGGGACAGAACATTCGCGACTACCTCGCGGCCATCGACGACGTTGCGGCCGAACCCTGGGTCGATGAGGAGCGCCTGGGCTGCGTCGGAGCCTCCTACGGCGGCTATTCGGTCTATTTCCTGGCCGGCCACCACGACGGACGCTTCAAGGCGCTGATCTCCCACTGCGGCATCTTCGACTTCGACTCGATGTACGGCTCGACCGAGGAGCTCTTCTTCCTCAACAACGACTACGGCGGCGCCTACTGGGAGAAGGATAACGCGACGGCCATGCGCACCTTCGCCAACTCGCCCCACCGCTTCGTCGATCGCTGGAACACCCCGATCCTCATCATCACGGGCGAGCTGGATTTCCGCATCCCCTACACCCAGTCGCTCGAAGCCTTCACGGCCGCGCGCCTGCACGGCATCGATGCCCGTCTGGTCGAATTCGAGGACGAAGACCACCAGGTCATGAAGCCCCAGAACTCGATCGTATGGAATCGGGAGTTCTTCGACTGGCTGAACAAATACCTGAAAAAATAGGCACTTTCCGATCCTGTCGGAAAACGAAAAAGACACCCTTTCCGGGTGTCTTTTTCGTTCGAAGGAATGCCCCGGACACGGGTCGGACGGCACCCCGCAGCACCGAAAAATCCCGGCGAACGGAGGATTTTCGTGATGATTTTCCGGGCGTTCGTTGATTTTATTTCCTTAATAAGGAGAAACCTGTTATTTTTGCCGCATACAGTGCTAAGAAAATCAACATTTATGGCGAAATACACACCGATCGTCCTGCTGCTCGCGAGCCTGCTTCCGATCGCCTGCTCCGAAAACGCCGAGAGCGGCCAGCCCGCTTCGCGCGGCGAAGCGACCGTCGCCATCTTCTGCGACAACGGACCGGAAGCCGACGAATACGCGGCCGCCGGCACGCGCACCTCGATCGACGAGAACGACTGGACCTCCGCCCGCTGGAGCAAGAACGACGAAATATTCGCCTGGGCGACGGCCGACGGCGGAGCCAGCTACGCGCTGCGCGCCCAACGTTTCACGCTGGCCTATTTCGGAGTCAGCTTTTCGTCGGCCGTATTCACGGCGACGGTCTCGGAAATGCCCGCAGGAAGCTACACCTACACGGCCGTCAGCCCGGCACCGGAGGAGATCTCCGGAACGCAGGTCTCCTACCGCCTGCCCGAGGTGCAGACGGGACGGCCCGACAGCGGCTGCGACATTCTGGCCGCCGATCCGCTCTTCTCGGCCGAGGCGCTGCCATCGTTCGACAACTTCCAGCAGATGACCGGCACGCAGCCCGCCCACGCGCTCCGCTTCCGGCACAAATGCCACGCCCTGCGCATCGAGATCCCCTCGGGCCGCCACCACTGGAACGGCGCGCAGATTACCCGGCTACAAATCGACTTTCCGGTCGATGTGGTCGGTCGCGTCTCTTTCGATGCGACGCACCCTTCGGAATCCATGACGCTCTCCGAGGGCCGAAGCAGCATCACGCTCCAGCTCGACTCGCCGCTGACGGATCAGGAGCATGACTACGTATGGGCCTTCATCAACCCGACCGCCGTTTCGGGCGACATTTCGTTCACGGCCTACTCGGCCGAGGGCTACCGCTCCCACACGCTGAGCGTCCCGATCGACAAGACCCTCGAAGCGGGCCATATCACGCCCGTCACGCTGACCGTTCCCGAGGAGCTGCCGGTCAGCTATCTCGACCTCTCGATCGCCGACTACTCCCGGCTGGGCGAGGAGCCTACGGCCTTCGAGGTGCTGGCACCCGAGGGAATGACTTTCCGCGACGGCACGACCAGCAAATCCTTCACGAAGAATCAGGACAACAGATACACCGTCGAATTCTATGCCGGCCTCTACGGCGAGCTGCTCCGCAGCGAGCCGCTGACCGTACTCTACGAATCGGCGAGCGCCACCCGCGTTCCGGGCGAAAGCACGGTCGCCTTCGCCGGAGCGGAACGGACCGAGGTCAGTTTGGTCGCCCCGTATCTCTTTTCCGAAGATTTCAGCCGAACGGTCTATAACGATACCCACGCCGATGACAACGGCAGCACAGGCTTCGAAATGACCGATGCCAATCTGCCCGGCTGGACCGGCTCGCGCTGGAAAGTCGATCAGCAGTCGCTGGAGTTCCGGACCTATGTCCCCGCATCGACAACGGTAGGCGTGCAAACCGGACGAGTCGATACACCGCCCCTGCCGATCAGGGAGAACAAAGCGGTGAAGGTCAGGGTAGAATACAGAATAGGAGCGACGACGGGCGCAAGTCCCAGACCGGTGTGCACTTTCGGCCTATCGAATCAGTCGGAGGCCATCGCGGGCGGCAACGGCAGCATCAACTATCCGAACACCAGAATAGAGGAGTTCCAGCTGGACAAAAACGGCTCGCCGACGAATATGCCCACCTCGAAAACCCACACCATAGAGATTCCGGGGAACACGACGACCCGGCTGACATGGGTAGGATATAAGGCGACCGGTATCGCCACACGTGCAAACTTCTACTTCTACCTCGACGACATCCGCGTGACGATCGTCCCGTAAAACCGAACAAAAAACATCAAAACAACGAATAACCTATGAGAAGAAATCATTTGTCGATCCTGACGGCACTCGTCCTTTTGCTGGGGGGGGGCTGTTCC
>JAIEHQ010000036.1 GCA_029065825.1 Alistipes sp. | reverse complement strand
CCCCCTGGAAGGTGGCGGGCTGCATCGTCCGGGCACGTGCCGCGCAGCCGATCCGCACGACCGCCGACCTGGTGGCGGCCGTCGCCCCCTGCACCCCGAAAAAGGACGAGGCGAAGTTCCTGACCAAGCTGTTCCAGGCCCTGCGCATCGAAGTGAACGGCGAGATGGAGGCGCTGAAGATGGCGCTCGAACAGAGCCTCAAGGTGCTGCGTCCGGGCGGACGGCTGGTGGTCATCTCCTACCATTCGCTCGAAGACCGGCTCGTGAAGAACTTCCTGCGCAGCGGCAACTTCGAGGGACGCATCGAAAAAGACTTCTACGGGCGGGCCGAAACTCCGTTCGAGGTGCTTACCCGCAAGGCCGTGACCCCCTCTGGGGAGGAGCTTGCACGCAACCCCCGCTCGCGTTCGGCCAAGCTGCGCGCCGCCGTCAAACTGAAATAGCCCGCCGTCCCGCCATGAGATACAACGACCACGAGTTCGACCCGGTTTCCGACGAGGAGCTGGCCGCACGCCGGCAGGAGGAGGAGCTTTCGCGCCGCATCCGGCGCGAGGTGCTGCGCGTGCAGAGCGGCGAGGCCGACGACGACATCCGCGCCGACCGCGAGCAGGAGGAGGCCGAACGGGAGGTCCGCGAAGAGGCCGAGCGCCGCGAACGCCGCCGCAGCTCGAATCTCTTCTGGCAGCTCATCTCGGGCAATATCCTGATCCGCCAGGGGGCGGCCGAATACTACCGCTACATCATCTGCATCGCCGCCATGTTTCTGGTCAGCATCTTCGTCATGTTCACGGCGCTGCACCTCGACATGAAACACTCGCAGCTCGCGCGCGAAGTGCAGCTGCTGCGCGAACGTTCGACCCGCCTCCAGGAACAGCGCTTCCGCCACACCACCCATTCGGCCGTCTCGGAGGAGCTGCGCCGGCGCGGCATCGACCTTCGCGATCCGAGCGTTCCGGCGACCCTTCTGAACGATTGACACCCCAGCGGCAATGAAACAGGAGAAATCACGGATAAAAAGCGATATTCTACTGCGGGTCAGGATGCTCTACATGCTCTTCATCCTGGCCGGAGCCGTCATTTTCGCCCGACTGATCTGGGTGCAGCTCTTCAGCTCGGAGGTCGCCTACAACGCCGACCGCCTGGCAGGACGCATCTTCAGCGAAGAGATCATTCCCGCACAGCGGGGCAACATCCTCACACGCGACGGCGAACCGCTCGCCACCTCCATCTTCCGCTACCGGGTCGAGTTCGACTTCGGCAGCCCGGGACTCGACTCGCTCCGCACTTTCCACGAGCAGAGCGACTCGCTCGCCAAACTCCTCGCCGCCTATTTCCGCGACAAACCGGCCTCCGAATACCGCCGCATGTTCCGCACGGAGCATGCCCGCCGCTATCAGGTCAAATTCCGCAAAGACACGTTGGTCCCCCGCTCCGAAGGACGCATCGCCCGCTGGATCGACCGCCTGCTCGACCGGGAGTTCGTCCCCCGGAAACTGTACGATACGCTGCGCGACCACACCCCCGTTCCCATCTTCCCCCGCGAAATCGACTATACCGAATGGGAGACGCTGCGCAAATACCCGCTGCTGAACTGGAACATGGGCATGGTCTATAACCTGCGCGAAAGCGACCAGCGGGTCTATCCCCAGGGCGAACTGGGCCGCCGCACCATCGGACTGACGGGCGACCGGGGCAACTACGGCATCGAGGCGGTCTATCGCGAGGAGCTTGCGGGCCGCGACGGCAAGACCACGCGCCAGCGCATCGCCCGGGGCTTCTACGGGCGCGTGGCAGACGGCGACAACGTCGATCCGATCGACGGAATGGACGTGGTGACGACGCTCGACCTCGACGTGCAGGACGTGGCCGACCGCGCGCTGCGCGAACAGATGGCCGCACAGAACGCCATCTGGGGCACGACGATCGTCATGGAGTCCCGCACGGGCGACATTCTGGCGATGGTCAATCTGGGCCGCACCCCCAGCGGCGGCTATGCCGAACGGGAAAACTACGCCATCGGCCGCAACACCGAGCCGGGTTCGACCTTCAAGCTGGCCTCGATGCTCCTGCTGCTCGACGATGCCTCAATGCCGCTGAGCCAGACTTACGACACGGGCGACGGCAAGGTCGTCAAGGTGGGCGGCATTCCCGTGCGCGACTCGCACGGCGGATTTCACGACATGGACTTCATCACGGCGGTGGCCCAGTCGTCGAACGTCTATTTCGCCAAGGCGATCTGGGAGCGCTACGCCGACAAGAAGGAGCGCTACAGCGACTTTCTGCGCGAACGCCTCCACCTGGACCGCACCGTCGGCCTGGAGGCCTTCGGCGAGAAACCGCCCTTCTTCCAGGACTGGAAGGAGGTGCCCGACCCCAACAGCATGCTCGTGCGCCGCAGCTTCGGCTACCGCATCAAGCTCGCGCCCATTCAGGTCATCACGCTCTACAACGCCGTGGCCAACGACGGACGGATGATCGCGCCGCGTCTGATCCGCGAACTGCGGCGCGGCGACGAGGTGGTCAAGCGCTTCAAGACACAGACGCTCGTCGATCGGATCTGCTCCGACGCGACGCTGCGCGAGGTGCGACGCATGCTCGAAAGCGTCGGCACGGAGGGTACGGGTGCCAACTTCTTCCGCGACACCACCCTTTTCCGCGTGGCAACCAAGACCGGAACGGCCCAGTATGCCGACGAACGGATCGGCTACCGCGACGGATACTACGTGGGCAGCACGGTGGCCTATTTCCCGGCCGATGCCCCCCGCTACACGGTGCTCACGACCATCCACACCAAGCGGCAGGGCGGAAAAGCCTATTACGGCGGACCGCTGGCGGGTCCGGTCGTCAAGAAGGTCGTCACGTTCCTCTTCAACCGCACGGACGACCGCCAGACCCTCGCCGACAAGGCGGAACGCAACCGCCATCCGGAGCGCATCAAGGGGGGCGACATCGCTCAGATCCGCCGCGTGGCCGACAAGCTGTCGCCCCGCACCGCGTTCGACGAGCGGACGGGCTGGGGCACGGTGCGGATCGACTCGCAGCAGGTGGCCCGCATTACCGCACTCCCCGACCAACCCGGCACGATGCCGAACGTGGTGGGCATGGGACTCAAGGACGCGCTCTTCCTGCTCGAAAGCCGGGGGGCGAAGGTCGCCTTCACGGGGCGCGGCACCGTCAGACAACAAAGCATCGCGCCCGGGGCGAAGATCGCGCCGGGGACGACCGTTACCATAACACTCAGATAGAGAAAGAATCATGAAACGAATTCAGGATCTGATCGCCGATCTGCCGTCGGTGCGGACGGCAGGCGATACGCAAACCGAAATAGAACGGCTCGTGTACGACTCGCGCCGCATCGCCCCGGGCGACTGCTTCTTCGCCGTCAGCGGCACGCAGTGCGACGGCCACGACTACATCGAGGCGGCCGTCGCCGCTGGAGCGCGGGCCGTCGTCTGCGAACGGCTGCCCGAACGGATCGACCCGGCGGTCTGCTACGTGGAGGTCGGCGACACGCAGGCGGCGATGGCCGGGATGGCCGCCGCATTCTACGGCCACCCGAGCCGGCAGCTGCGGCTGGTGGGCATCACGGGCACCAACGGCAAGACGACCACAGCGACGCTGCTCTATGACCTCTTCCGACGGCTCGGCTACAAGGCGGGCCTGATCTCGACGGTGGTCTATCGCATCGACGAGGAGCGCATCGAATCGACCCATACCACCCCGGATGCCATCCGACTGAACGAGATGATGGCCCACATGGTCGAAAAGGGGTGCGACTACTGCTTCATGGAGGTCTCCTCGCACGCCATCGTGCAGGATCGCATCCGGGGGCTCCACTTCGCGGGCGGCATCTTCTCGAACATCACGCACGACCACCTGGACTACCACAAGACCTTCGCCGAATACATCCGGGCCAAGAAGCTCTTCTTCGACGCGCTGCCCCGCGAGGCCTTCGCGCTGATCAACGCCGACGACCGCAACGGCCGGGTCATGGTGCAGAACACCGCGGCCCGCGTCCGGACCCTCTCGCTCCAGTCGCCCGCCGACTTCCGCTGCCGGATCCTCGAAACCCATCCCGACGGCATGGAGCTGCGGATCGACAACCGCGAGATCTGGGTCCGCTTCCTGGGCCGTTTCAACGCCTACAACCTGCTGAGCGTCTATGCCGCGGCGCAGCTGCTGGGAGCCGGACAGGAGGAGACGCTCCGGACGCTGAGCACGCTCCGGCCCGTGAGCGGCCGCTTCGAATTCGTGCGCGCCGCGAACGGCACGACGGCTATCGTCGATTACGCCCACACGCCCGATGCGTTGGAGAAGGTACTCCAGACCGTCGAGGAGATCCGCCGCGCCCCCCAGCAGCTTCTGGTCGTCTGCGGCTGCGGCGGCGACCGCGACCGCACCAAGCGGCCCGAAATGGCGCGCATCGCCACCCGATACGCCACCACGGCCATCTTTACCTCGGACAACCCCCGCCACGAGGATCCGGAGGCGATCCTCGACGAGATGACCGCCGGACTCGCCGCCGGCGAGCGCTACCTGCGCATAGCCGACCGCGCCCAGGCGATCCGCACGGCAGTCCAGCTCGCCCGCCCGGGCGACCA
>JAIEHQ010000035.1 GCA_029065825.1 Alistipes sp. | reverse complement strand
GATTCGTCCCGACGATGGGTGCGCTCCATGCCGGACACCGTTCGCTGGTGGAGCGTGCGCGGCGCGAGTGCGAGACGGTGGTCGTCAGCGTATTCGTCAATCCGACGCAGTTCAACGATAAGAACGACCTGAAGAATTACCCCCGCACCCCGGAAGCCGATCTGCGGCTGCTCGAGCAGGCGGGAGTCGATCTGGTCTTCATGCCTTCGGTCGAGGAGGTCTATCCCGAGCCGGACACCCGCGTGTTCGACTTCGGCATGATCGACAAGGTCATGGAGGGGGCGACCCGCCCGGGCCACTTCAACGGGGTGGCGCAGGTGGTCAGCCGTCTGTTCGATCTGGTGCGCCCCGCGCGTGCTTTCTTCGGCGAGAAGGATTTCCAGCAGATCGCCGTGATCCGGGAGATGGTGCGCCAGCTCGCCCTGCCGGTCGAGATCGTGGCCTGCCCGATCGTGCGCGGGGAGGACGGCCTGGCCCTTTCGTCGCGCAATACGCTGCTCGACGCGGAGCATCGTGCCGCCGCACCGCACATCTATGAGGTGCTGCACGCTGCGCAGGCCGAGACCGCCCGCATGACGCCCGCGCAGCTTACGGAGTGGGTCGTGGCCGAGGTCGAGCGCAATCCGCTGCTGCGGGTCATCTACTTCCAAGCGGTCGATGCGCGCACGATGCAGCGGATCGACAGCTGGGAGGCGCACGAGGCGGTGCAGGGCTGCATTGCCGTGCAGGCCGGGGAGATTCGTTTAATAGACAACATCAAATTGCGATGAAATTTCAAATCGAAGTACTCAAATCGAAGATCCACCGCGTCAGCGTGACGCAGGCCGATCTGAACTATGTCGGCAGCATCACCATCGACGAGGAGCTGATCGAGGCCGCAGGCATGATCGAAGGCGAGAAGGTGCAGGTGCTCGACGTCAATAACGGCGAGCGTCTGGAGACCTATATTATAAAAGGGGAGCGGGGCAGCGGTGCGATCTGCCTGAATGGCCCGGCCGCCCGGTGCGTGCAGGTGGGCGACGTGGTCATCATCGTTTCGTATGCCCTGATGGATTTCGAGGATGCGAAGCAGTTCCGTCCCACCGTCATCTTCCCCGACACGCAGACCAACAAGCTGATCGGCTGATCGGTCGCCGCCATCTCCGCCGGCAGTGCCTGCCGGGCGTTTTCTCTCCCTCCGCAACTTGTTGCGGAGGGTTTTTCGTGCGGCGGCGGGAGCTTCCGCCGGGGGCCGGAGGGGAGGAGAAGGAAAATAATCGGTAAGTCGCGTTGTATTTGCGGAGAATAATCCCTATATTTGCTCGGAAAGAGAAGATCTTTTTTTACGGAACACGTATGGACATCCTGCTTTCGGTAGCGGCTTTTCTGCTCTCGGCGATCGGTATCGTCGGTTGCATCGTGCCGGGAGTGCCCGGGGTGGTGCTCGGCTATGCGGGACTGCTCTGTGCGTCGTTTTGCAGCTACTCCCGGCTCCCGGCCTCGCTGCTCTGGATCTGGCTGGGTGTGACGGTCGTCGTCACGGCGGCCGATTTCGTGCTGCCGGGCTGCATGACCCGTCTGGCGGGCGGGACGCGCGCCGGAGTCTGGGGCGCGACCGCCGGCATGATCGTCGGTTTTCTGTGCGGCGGTTTCGTGGGGGTGGTGCTCGGTCCCTTTTTCGGTGCGGTCGTCGGGGAGCTGCTCCGCGACCGCAGGGATTCGGCCCGGGCTTTCCGCTCGGGTTTCGGCTCTTTTCTGGCCTTCGTCGTCGGGACGGGGATGAAGCTCGCGGCTTCGGGGTGGATGCTCGGTTACGTGTGGGCGGATACCTGGCCCGTGGTGAAGAGTTGGTTCGAAACAGTTTTCTAAATCCATGATAAGATGAAAAAATTTCTATTGTTTTTCGCCGTTGCGGCGCTTGCGCTGTTGGCGGCGGCATGTTCCGGGTACAAGTACGACTCGGTCAAGGGCGACCCGCTCAAGACCCGCATCTACACGCTGGACAACGGGCTGAAGGTCTATATGAGCGTCAATCGCGAGGAGCCGCGCATCCAGACCTACATCGTCGTCAATGTCGGTGGTAAGAACGATCCTTCGGAGACGACGGGTCTGGCCCACTACTTCGAGCACCTGATGTTCAAGGGCACCGAGTCTTTCGGTACGAGCGACTACGCCGCCGAGAAGCCGCTGCTCGACCGCATCGAGGAGCTTTTCGAGGTCTATCGCAAGACCTCCGACGAGGCCGTGCGCGCGGAGCTGTACCGCCGCATCGACAGCCTCAGCTACGAGGCTTCGAAATACTCGATTCCCAACGAGTACGACAAGCTGATGGCGGCCATCGGTTCGACGGGCACCAACGCCAACACCTCGATGGACCGCACGGTCTATATCGAGAACATTCCCTCGAACCAGGCCGAGAACTGGGCGAAGATCCAGGCCGACCGCTTCAAGCACATCGTGATCCGCGGCTTCCACACCGAGCTGGAGACGATCTACGAGGAGAAGAACATGTCGCTCACGCGCGACGACAGCAAGGCCTACTACGCCATCGGCGAGGCGCTCTTCCCGAACCATCCCTACGGTACGCAGAGCGTGCTGGGTACGCAGGAGCACCTGAAGAACCCGTCGATCACCAACGTGAAGAAATATCACGAGCAGTATTACGTGCCCAACAACATGGCGATCTGCCTGGCGGGCGACTTCGATCCCGATAAGATGATCGCCTTGATCGACAAGTATTTCGGCGACATGCAGCCCAACGAGGAGCTGCCGAAGCTCGACTTCGAGCCGGAGGCTCCGATCACGAAGCCCGTCGTCAAGGAGGTCTTCGGTCCCGAGGCCGAGCACGTGACGCTGGCATGGCGTGCCGACAAGGCCGCGTCGGAGGATACGGATTATTCGCTGCTGGCCGCCGAGGTGCTCTGCAACGGCAAGGCCGGACTGATGGACCTCGACCTGAACCAGGCGCAGAAGGTGCTGACCTCCTTTGCGACCAACATGCCGCAGGCCGATTACGGTGCTGTCGTGCTGCGGGGTTATCCCAAGGAGGGGCAGACCCTCGAGCAGGTGCGCGACCTGATGCTGGCCGAGGTGGCCAAGCTGCGCGACGGCGACTTCGACGAGACGCTGCTGCAAGCTACCATCAACAACCAGAAGGTGTCGCTGATGCGCTGGACGGAGTCGAACGAGGGCCGTGTGATGCTGTTCGTCAATTCCTTCTATCAGGGCATTCCCTGGGCCGATCAGGTCGATGAACTCAACCGTCTGGGTTCCATTACCAAGGAGGATCTGGTGGCCTGGGTGCGCGAGAAGATGGGCGACGAGAACTACGCCGTCATTTACAAGCGCCAGGGTGTCGATCCCGACGTGCAGAAGATGCCCAAGCCGCAGCTTACGCCGATCGAGATGAACCGCGACGTGAAGAGCGACTTCCTCGCCGAGATCCAGAACACGCCGGTGGCTCCGATCGAGCCGGTGTTCGTCGATTTCGACAAGGAGATGGAGATCTTCCGCACCGACAGCGGTCTGGAGGTACTCTACAAGAAGAACGAGATCAACGACCTCTTCTCGCTGACCTATCTTTTCGATACGGGCACTTTCAACGACCCGGAGTTCAGCTATGCGTTCCCCTACATGGAGCTGCTCGGCACGACGGCCCGCACGGCTGCCCAGATCGCGGCGGAGTGCTACGACATCGCCTGCAGCTACAACATTTCGGCCGGCCAGAGCCGCAGCTACGTGACTTTCTCGGGTCTTAGCGAGCACATGGGCCGCGTGATGGATATCTTCGAGCATCTGGTGGCCGATGCCCAGGGCAACGAGGAGGTGCTGGCCAACTACAAGGCCGACATCCTCAAGTCGCGTTCGGATGCCAAGCTGAATCAGGCGCAGAATTTCAACGCCCTGCAGCGCTATGCCATGTTCGGCGGCGAGATGATCCGCCGCGTGACACTGACCGACGCGCAGGTCGAGGCCCTCTCGTCCGAGGAGTTGCTCGGCAAGATCCGCGAGCTGATGACCAAGCAGCACACCATTCTCTACTACGGTCCGATGGGCCGCAAGGAGCTGCTCGCCCAGCTTGCGGAGCACCATCCCGTCGCCGGACAGCTCGAACCCCTCTCGTCGGAGCACTTCGCCTTCCGGCCCACGCCCGAGGACCGGGTCTATCTAGCCAACTACGA
>JAIEHQ010000034.1 GCA_029065825.1 Alistipes sp. | reverse complement strand
ATCGATACCCTATCCCCGAAGTTGGCGCTGATTCTGGGAGCCATGCAGCGCGGCTATCCCCTGGTCAGCTCGATGGGTGCCGGTGCCAAGGTCGATCCCACGCGGCTGGAGATAGCCGACATTGCGCAGACGCACCACTGTCCCCTGGCCCACATGCTGCGCAAGCGGCTCCACAAGGCGGGGGTGCGCACCGGATTCCGGGCGGTATTCTCGGCGGAACCGGTCCGGCGGGAGGCGATGGTTCTTTGCGAAGAGCAGAACAAGAAGTCCAACACGGGCACGATCTCCTATCTGCCGGCGCTCTTCGGCATCGGCTGCGCCTCGGTGGTCGTGCGCGGCCTCGTCGGAGAGTTATGACACCCGAAAACAAGAAAACGATATGCAAGAGAAGAAAAAAATCGTATTCCTCGACCAGTACAGTCTCGGCGGTGCGGATCTGACCCGTCTCGAGCGACTGGGCGATTACATCGGCTACGACCGCACGGCTCCGGGCGAGGTGGTCGAGCGCTGCATCGATGCCGACATCGTCATCTCGAACAAGGTGCTGCTGTCGGCCGAAGTAATCGCAGCCCTGCCCCGCCTGCGACTGATCTGCGTCGCGGCGACAGGCATGAACAACGTCGATCTCGATGCCGCAGCCGCACGGGGCATCGAGGTGCGCAACGCGGTGGGCTATTCGACCCATGCCGTGACCGATGCCACGATCGGCGCGGCGATCGCGCTGCTGCGTCAGAGCAGCTACTACGATCGCTACGTCAAGAGCGGAGCGTATGCCGCCTCCGATACGCCGTTCCACTTCGGCCCGCCGATCCGTCAGCTTTACGGCAAGTGCTGGGGGATCATCGGTCTGGGAGCCATCGGCCGCAGCGTCGCCCGCGTGGCCGAGGCATTGGGGTGCGAGGTGCGCTACGCATCGACCTCGGGAGCGGTCCGGGAAGAGTCCTACCCTTGCGAGCCGCTCGATGAGCTGCTCGGGTGGGCCGACATCCTCTCGATTCACGCGCCGCTTAACGACCGCACGCGCGGACTGATCGGTGCCCGGGAGCTGGCCCGCATGAAACCCGGAGCCATCCTGCTCAACATGGCGCGCGGCGGTATCGTCGATGAGCGGGCGCTGGCCGAGGCGCTCGATGCCGGCCGGCTCGCCGGAGCGGGTATCGACGTGTTCGCTCACGAACCGATGGAGGCGGAGAATCCGTTGCTGCGGGTCGCCGATCCCGACAAGCTGCTGCTGTCGCCCCACACTGCCTGGGCACCGGTCGAGGCGATCGAAACGCTCGTCGTCTGCATCGAACGCAACATCTGCGACTTTCTGAACAGACAATAGCCTGCGGCAGGCGCGGCACCTCTTCGGAAGAGCGGTTTCGCCTCCATCCGACACGGAAAACCCCGGAACATTTTCACAATGTTCCGGGGTTTCTTTCTGACCGGGAAATCCGGTTACTTGTACTCCACCAGCGAGTGTCCGGTCATCGCCTCGGGGCGCGCCAGCCCCATCAGGTCGAGTACCGTCGGAGCTACGTCGGCCAGGATGCCGTCATGCACCTTGCTTACCCGATCGGAGACGACGACGATCGGCACCGGATTGAGCGAGTGGGCCGTGTTCGCCGAACCGTCGGCATTGAGCGCATTGTCGGCATTGCCATGATCGGCGATCTGCACCACCTCGTAGCCGTTGCGTGCGGCCGCCTCGACGACCTGTCCGACGCACTGATCGACGGCTGTGACCGCCTTTTCGATCGCTTCATAGACACCCGTGTGCCCTACCATGTCGCCGTTGGCGAAGTTCAGACAGATGAAATCGAATTTCTGCGTATCGAGCGCAGCGACCAGCCGGTCCGCCACCTCGTAGGCGCTCATCTCAGGCTTCAGGTCGTAGGTGGCCACTTTCGGCGAGGCGACCAGGATGCGCTCCTCGCCCTCGAACTCATCCTCGCGGCCGCCGTTCAGGAAGAAGGTAACGTGGGCGTATTTTTCCGTCTCGGCGATGCGCAGCTGGGACAGCCCCTGCTTCGAGACGTACTCACCGATCGTATCGGCCACGTTCTCTTTGTCGAAAAGGATGTGCAGCCCCCGGAACTTGGCATCGTAGGGGGTCATGCAGCAGTAGTAGAGCGGCAGGGTGTGCATGCCTTCGGAGGGCATATCCTCCTGGGTCAGAGCGATGGTAAGCTCCTTGGCCCGGTCGTTGCGGTAGTTGAAGAAGATGACCAGGTCGTTCGGACGGATCATACCCACCGGATCGCCGTTCTCGTCGATCCGCACCACGGGCTTCACGAACTCGTCGGTAACCCCTTCGTCGTAGGATTTCTGCATGGCGAGCGCCATGTCGGAGGCATGCTCCCCGCGCCCCTCGACCAGCAGGTCATAGGCCGTCTTCACGCGCTCCCACCGCTTGTCGCGGTCCATTGCGTAGTAGCGTCCCACGATCGAGGCGACGATGCCCGTCGAGTGTTCGTTCATGTAACGCTCCAGCCGTTCGATGAACCCCTTGCCGCTGTAAGGATCGGTGTCGCGGCCGTCCATGAAACAGTGCACGTAGGTGTGCTCGATGCCGTAGCGGGCCGCTATGTCGGTCAGCTTGAGCAGATGATCGAACGAGGAGTGGACTCCTCCGTCCGAGACGAGGCCCATCAGGTGGACGTTCACTCCTTCGGATTTGGCGTATTCGAACGCCCGGACGATCTCCGGATTCCGCAGGATCGAGTCGTCCTTGCACGCGCGGTTGATCTTGACCAGATCCTGATAGACCACGCGTCCCGCACCGATATTGAGGTGTCCCACCTCCGAATTGCCCATCTGCCCCTCGGGCAGGCCGACGTTCTCGCCGTCCGTACGCAGCTGCGCATGGGGGTAACGGCGCGTCATCTCCGTAATGTAGGGCGGACGCATCCGGGCGATGACATCTCCCTTGTCGCCGCTGCCGATTCCCCAGCCGTCGAGGATCATCAGCAGCACCTTGTGTTTCGTCTGTGCCATCTCTTCTCTATTTCAGTTTTTCCATGATAAGTTCCACGGCTTTGTCGATCGCCGCCTGCAATCCTTCGGGGTTCTTGCCGCCGGCCGTAGCCAGGAAAGGCTGTCCGCCGCCGCCGCCGTTGATCGCCTTGGCCGCCTCGCGGACCACCGCGCCCGCATT
>JAIEHQ010000033.1 GCA_029065825.1 Alistipes sp. | reverse complement strand
ACCTCAATCAACACCATTGGATTTCCATTAAATTGCATTCGACGACGGCAAAGATACGAATAAGCCGAGTACAAAACCAAACTTGTTTGAGTTTTGTTGGGGCAAAGTATCTAAAACGAAGTTAATGATAGGGAAAGCCGGGGCGCAGAAGCAAACCTTCGGTGCGATTCTGCCGAACTCCGAGAATATCCGAGGCGGAGGCAAAGGCCCGAGAAACCGGACGGAAGAGCGCGGCATCCCGACAACAGGCATCCGGCATGCAGATTCCTGCCGATTTTTTCCTATCTTGCCCCGAAATTCAAACCCCGCAAAGACAATGGACATTCTGGAACTGCGCCGCTACTGCCTCTCGCTGCCGCTGGCCGAGGAGTGCACCCCTTTCGACGAGACGACGCTGGTATTCAAGGTCGGAGGCAAGATGTTCTGCTACACCGACATGGTCCGCTTCGACCAGCTCGCCGTCAAGTGCGATCCCGACGAGGCGATCCTCCTCCGCGAGCGTTATCCCGACCGGGTCGTTCCCGCCTTCCACAGCAACAAGCGCCACTGGAACGGAATCGCAGTCGGAAGCGACCTGAGCGATGCCTTCATCCGCGAGCAGATCCGCGCCTCCTACCGGCTGGTGGTCGGAGGCATCACGCCCAAAGCCCGACGGCAGGAGCTGGAGGAGCTGATCGAAAAGGCGGGACTACCCGAAGAGTAGCCCCGCCCCAAACGACTCCCGGTCGTTCTATGCCTGCCCGCACCGCATGATCCGCCGCCAGCGCAGGTAGCCCGCGACGGACATTGCCAGGTAGATCACGTAGAGCGAAGCGGTGAGCGGAATCTCCTTGTAGAAGTACAGCCCGACGGTTATCGCATTGACAACGAACCACACGCCCCACTGCTCGAGGTATTTGCGCGAAAGCATCCACATGCCCACGATGCTCATCGCGGTGGTCGCCGCATCCCAGAAGGGAACCGTGCTGTTCGTAAACCGGAGCAGCACCCAATAGATCCCGGCATGGATCCCGACGCAGGCGGCCGCGATCGCGGGCCACAGCCGCAGCGGAACGCGCACGATCCGCCCGCCGCTTTTCGCGCTTCGATGCAGCACCTTCCAGGCCCAATAGCCGTAGAGGCTGGCCAGCAGGTAATAGACGTTCATCGCGAAATCGGCATACAGTCCCGACAGAAAATAGAGCGTGCCGTGCACCAGGGGCATGACCAGCCCGACGAGCCACAGCCGAATATCGGCCTTGTACTCCAGCCACAGATAGAGCAGTCCCAGCATGAAGCCGACGACCTGCAAGACGAGTTTCAGTTCCATGGCACCCGGAATCAGAAGCGGATCGTTACGTTGGCCAGCACATGCAGCGGAGCCGACGGAAAATAGAACGCCTCGTCGATCCGCTCGCCCCCCACGATCGAGGAGTAGCCGTAGCCGTTGTTGCAGTAGTCCGTATTGAACAGATTGCACAGCTGCACGCCGAAGCGGACGTTCCCGACGCGGGAGGTGGAGAACTCGTAGCCCAGCTCCAGGTCGGTCACGCAGTAGCCGTCGAGCGAAAGGGACGCATTGCGGCCATTGGTAAAGTACTGCCTGCCGACATACTGGGTGTGGAGCAGCGCGCTGAATCCTTTGGCATGGAAGTCGAGCATCAGCCCCGAGACCACCGACGGCGAGTAGGAAAGGGTCGAGGTGCCGATGTAAAGCTCCTTCTCGCCCAGATAGTTCCAGTCGGCATCGTATTCCGATACATATTCGGAATAGCGTTTGATCCGGTTCTGACTCAGCGTCGCATTCGCCCCGAGGGTAAACCAGCGGGTCAGCGCCAGCGAGGCCGACAGCTCCACGCCCCGGCGGTAGCTCTGCGGAATGTTGCGGAAAAGCTCCTGGCCCGTGTCGGAAAGCTCGCCGGTGGCGACCAGCTGATCCTTGTAGGACATGTAGTAGAGGTTCACGCCCGCCTCGAAACGACCGTCGGCATAGAGGTAGCCCAGCTCCCAGTCGTAGAGCCGTTCGGCCACGGGCTGCTCGTCGCCGCGCGTATCGGTGAAGTTGTTGCGCGTCGGCTCCTTCTGCGCTACGGCGAACGAAAGGTAGGCCTTGTGGTGTTTCGCGAAGCTGTAGTTGATGCCCGCCTTGGGGTTGAAGAAGTCGTACCGGCGGCGGATGTCGAGGGTCTGGAGCGTAGAGGTCACGCTGCTGAAGTTGTCGTTGGTACCCGTTATGTCGTGCCGTATGTGGCGGTACTGGAGGTCGGCGTAGAGGTTCAGGCCGCGCGCAGCCTCCCAGTTGATCTTGGCGAAGAGGTTGGCATCGTACTTCGCGGAGGTGTTGCTGTAATACTCATAGGGCCGGAAGTCGGGGGCGGCGACGAGGGAAAGCACCCGTCCCCAGTGCAGACCGTCGTACATGTTCGCAGCCCCGCCCAGGGCCAGGCGCACGCGCCCCTTCGTGTAGTTGGCCGACACCACCGCCCCGCCGAAGTGGGTCTTCATCGACTTGCGGCGGATCAGGTTGCTCTCGGTGATCGGAAGCGCGGGATCGTCCGTCGGAATGGGGGCGATGCCGTACTCGGAAAGATCCTGTCCGTTCTTGTACTGGTTGTAATAACCTGAACCGTAGGTGTAATGGCCCGTCGCATTGAGCGTCCAGCGCGCGTTGAAGCGATGATTGACGATCAGCTGGTTGTTGATCTGCGTGTAGT
>JAIEHQ010000032.1 GCA_029065825.1 Alistipes sp. | reverse complement strand
CTCAAGGAGAATGCCCGTCATCAGGCCTCCGAACTGAAGGAGCGCACCAAGGAGACTACCGGCAAGGTGCTCGACAAGACCAAGGAGCTGGTCGATAAGGCCTCCGAAAAGGTCAAGGAGTGGTAACATACGACATTGAAGCTGCCCGGAGGCAGCGGACACAGGGAGAGACTGCGAGTGTTTCTCCCTGATTTTTCGTTGTTTCCCACCGTCGGTGCCTGCTGTCTCTGCGACAGTACGGCGCGGGCGCTTCGCGGAGGACGGGTCGACGGGGGCGGTTTGGCGGAATCGCAAAAAAAACTACCTTTGCACCCCGACGGACCGGACGTTCGCTGCAGAGGACGGGAGAAAGGTCCCGATTATTATTAACTTAAATTAAACGACAACAGGATGAAAAAGATCCAGGAGAAGCCTATTCCGTGCTTCAAACGCTGGTGTCGCAAGAGCTATGCGGTTTTCGCGAGCGTGCGTCGCCAGTTCAATTACGGAGTGCTCTCGGTCTCGATGTCCATCATTCTCTTGTCCGTGACGATGTCTGCGCAGGCGCAGCCCGCCGATTCGCTCGAACGCTGCATGGAGTTGCAGATCGAGCAGATCGAGGTGACGGGGATAAAAGCCACCCCCACGCGCAGCGCCATGACATCGACTTCCGTTTTCAATCGAAAAGCAGGTGCTGCGGCGCCGGTCCAGACCCTCGAGTCTGCACTGCGTCTGAGTCCTGCGATCGATCTTCGGGAGCGGAGCGGCAGGGGAACTCAGGCGGATATCATGCTCCGGGGCGGTTCTTTCGACCAGACGATGGTCATGCTCAACGGTATTAACTTTACGGATGCCCGAACGGGTCATCAGTCGCACTCGCTGCCGGTCGATCTCGACTGCATCGCGGGGATCGATCTGATCGACGGCGTGTCGGGCGTCGGTGCTTATGCGGGTGCCCTCAATATCCGTACCATGCCGCTCAAGCCGCGCTATCTGCGGATCGAGGCGGCGGGCGGCGGCGACGGTTATGCCTACGGCAATCTGTCGGGAGCGGTGACGAAAGGGCGGTTTTCGCTCTTCGCGGCCGGCTCCTACCGCCGAAGCGACGGCTATGTCCACAATACCGACTTCGAAAACTACAACGCTTTCGTGCGGATGAACTATGACGGTACGAAGGCGGGATTCTTCGACTTCCAGGCCGGTTATCAGAACCGGGCTTTCGGGTCGAACGGATTCTATGCCGCCTACAACCCCGATCAGTGGGAGCACACCTCGACCGCGCTGGCCTCGCTGCGCTGGCTCAAGTCGTTCGGACGTTTCGCGCTGAACTCGTCGGTCAGCTACCGGAAGAATTTCGATCGCTACGACTGGACGCGCGGCACGGCGATGAACTACCACAACACGGATCACGTCGGAGCCGAGGTCTGGGGCGACTACGAATGGAAGGGCGGCAAGACATCGCTGGGAGGAGACTATGCCTACCACCATATCTTCAGCACCAACCTCGGAGAGGAGCTGGAGACGCCGCACGGCAAATACACCAAGGCCAAAGAGCGCCACGTGGGCAACCTCTGGCTGCGTCACGTGAAGCGCTGGCGGTCGTTCGACGTGTCGGCATCGGCGGGCGTGAGCTTTACCCCCTACGGAACCTCGGGGCTGTGGAGCGTGTCGGGCGGATACCGGCCGCTGCCGGAACTGCGACTTGAGATAGGTGCGGCGCAGTCGATGCGTCTGCCGACCTTCACCGATCTCTACTACACGTCGCCGGCCCAGGTCAATAACCTGGACCTCAAGCCGGAGCATGCCGTAACTTATCGGTTCCGCACGGATTATGCCCGCAACGGCTGGAACGCCTCTCTGTTTACCTATTATCGCCAGGGGCGCGACATCATCGACTGGGTGTGGCGTCAGGACATGGGCAAATGGCATTCCGAGCAGGAGAGCAAGCTCGACACCTACGGACTGGAGCTTTCGGGCGGTTATGCGACCGAGGGATTCCTGCGCCGCGTGTCGGTCGCCTACGGCTATGTCACGACGAGCAAACTGGGGCATGTCGTCACGTCAAGCGTGCTGGACTACATGAAGCACAAGGCTTCGGCATCGGTGGAGTTCCGCTTCCTGCGCAACTGTTCGCTCACGCTGACGGGTGCCGTGTACGATCGCTTCGGGAACTACACCCACTATCTGCGCAACGCCGACGGATCGTTCGCGGTCGATGAGCAGGGCAACAAGCTGACCGAGCTGCGTCGGTTCAAGCCCTACTTCCTGCTCGACGGCCGTGTGGCCTGGGAGCGGAAGGGGTGGAAGGTCTATGTCGATGCGATGAACATGACCGATACCCGCTATTTCGACTTCGGCGGACTCGCCATGCCCGGAGCCTGGTTCTCCGCAGGCGTCGTGCTGACGATCGGATAGAGTCGCGCTTGCGACGAGCGGCGGGCCGGAACTGCAGTTCCGGCCCGTTTTCGTATCCCCGTAGTGCCCGGCAGGAGGAGCGGTGCGGCGGGAAAAACGGGGGGGATTTTTCCGCCGCATCGATTTTTTTTACAGAGAAGCGCCGTTTTTTTGGCTGGGGTAGCCGATTATTTTCTATATTTGTAAGTCAGTATGTATTTTTTATAATTTAAAAATATTCAAACATATTTTATAAAAAGATGGAAAAACGTATCATCGAATGCGTCCCCAATTTCAGTGAGGGACGAAACAAGGCTGTAATTCAGCAAATTACTTCTGCTATCGAGGCTGTCGAGGGTGTGAAACTGCTCGACGTCGATCCGGGAGAGGCCACCAACCGTACGGTCGTAACTTTCGTCGGCGAACCGGAAGCGGTGCTGGAGGCTGCGTTCCAGGGTGTCAAGAAGGCTGCCGAAGTGATCGATATGCGTAACCACAAGGGAGCGCACCCCCGCATGGGTGCGACGGATGTCTGCCCGCTGATCCCCATCGCCGGCATTACGCTCGAAGAGTGCGCCGAGCTGGCCCGCCAGCTGGCGAAACGGATCGCCGACGAACTGCACGTTCCGACCTACTGCTACGAGGCTGCCGCCTTCACTCCGGAGCGCCGCAACCTGGCGGTGTGCCGTGCCGGCGAGTACGAGGCGTTGCCCGAGAAGATGAACCGCGAGGGCAAGGGTCCCGATTTCGGCGACCGTCCCTTCGACGAAGGGGTGGCCCGCACGGGTGCTACGGCTGTCGGTGCGCGCGACTTCCTGATCGCCGTCAATTACAACCTCAACACCACCTCGACCCGCCGCGCCAATGCCATCGCTTTCGACGTGCGCGAAAAGGGCCGTCCGGTACGCGAGGGCGGCTCGCCCGTGGGCAAGCCCCTGAAGGACGAGAACGGCAAGACGATCATGAAGCCCGGTACGCTGAAGGCTACCAAGGCGATCGGCTGGTTCATCGACGAATACCAGATCGCACAGGTATCGATGAACATTACCAATATTTCGGTCACGCCGCTGCATGTCGCTTTCGACGAGGTGTGCCGTGCCGCCAACGAGCGTGGCGTGCGCGTGACGGGTACGGAGATCGTCGGCCTGATCCCGAAGCGTACGCTGATCGAGGCGGGCCGTTACTTCCTGAAAAAGCAGGAGCGTTCGACCGGTATCTCGGAGGAGGAGATCATCCGCATCGCCATCAAGTCGATGGGACTCGACGAGCTGAAGCCTTTCAATCCGGAGGAGAAGGTCATCGAATTCCTGATCGAGGCCGACAACAAGAAGAAGAAACTCGTCGATCTGACCTGCACCGGTTTCGCCGAGGAGACCGCCAGCGAGTCGCCTGCTCCGGGCGGAGGTTCGATCTCGGCCTACATGGGCGCGCTGGGTGCGGCCCTGGGTACGATGGTCGCCAACCTGTCGTCGCACAAGCCCGGCTGGGATGCCCGCTGGGAGGAGTTCTCCGACTGGGCGGACAAGGGACACAAGCTGATGGGCGAGCTGCTCCATCTGGTCGATGAGGATACCGAGGCGTTCAACCGCATCATGAACGTATTCTCGATGCCGAAGGGCACCGACGAGGAGAAGGCAGCCCGCAGCGCGGCGCTGCAGGAGGCTACGCTCTATGCGACGCAGGTCCCCCTGCGTACGATGCAGACCTCGTTCCGCGTATTCGAGATCGTCCGCGCGATGGCCGAGCAGGGCAATCCCAATTCGGTAACGGATGCCGGCGTAGGCGCACTGGCTGCCCGCAGCGCGGTGATCGGTGCCTGCCTGAACGTGAAGATCAACGCTGCGGGTCTGAAAGACCGTGCCGTGGCCGAAGAGCTGATCGGCGAGGCGAACCGGATCGTCGCCGAGGCGGAGAAGGCCGAGCGCGAGATTCTGGAGATCGTAGAGAGCAAAATCAAATAATTCAAAACATACCGAACAATGACAGTAAAGGAATTTCAGGAGCAGATCCAGGCGGGTATCCCCCACGAGTTGCCCGCACCGAAGCCCTATGATCCGACGATCAATCACGCACCCAAGCGTAAAGAGATACTCTCGGAGGAGGAGCGCGTGCTCGCCATCCGCAACGCGCTGCGCTATTTCCCGGCCGAGCACCACGAGGTGCTGGCCCGGGAGTTCGCCGAGGAGCTGAACGAGTACGGACGCATCTACATGTACCGCTTCCGTCCCGACTACGAGATGTACGCCCGTCCGATCGACGAGTATCCCCACAAGTCGCGCCAGGCGGCTGCGATCATGGTCATGATTCAGAACAATCTGGACAAGGCGGTCGCGCAGCATCCCCACGAGCTGATTACCTACGGCGGCAACGGTGCCGTGTTCCAGAACTGGGCGCAGTACCTGCTCACGATGCAGTATCTTTCGCAGATGACCGACGAGCAGACGCTCGTCATGTATTCGGGCCATCCGATGGGCCTCTTCCCCTCGCATTCCGATGCCCCGCGCGTGATCGTTACCAACGGCATGGTTATCCCCAACTACTCGAAGCCCGACGACTGGGAGCGTTTCAACGCACTGGGGGTTTCGCAGTACGGTCAGATGACGGCCGGCTCCTATATGTATATCGGTCCGCAGGGTATCGTGCACGGTACGACCATCACGGTGCTCAACGCCGCCCGCAAGCGGCTTACCGAGGAGCGGAAGGACATTCGCGGCATGCTGTTCGTGACGGCCGGTCTGGGCGGCATGTCGGGTGCGCAGCCCAAGGCGGGCGTGATCTCCGGCGTGGTCAGCATCACGGCCGAGATCAACCCCAAAGCCGTACACACGCGCCACTCGCAGGGCTGGGTCGATGAGGTATATACCTCGCTCGACGAGCTGCTGGCTCGCGCCCGCAAGGCCCAGCAGGAGAAAGAGGCCGTATCGCTGGCCTACCAGGGCAACGTGGTCGATCTGTGGGAGCGCCTGGCTGCCGACGGCTACCAGGTCGATCTGGGTTCGGACCAGACCTCGCTGCACAACCCCTGGGCCGGTGGCTACTATCCCGTGGGGTTGAGCTACGAGGAGTCCAACCGCATGATGGCTGAGGATCCCGAGGAGTTCAAGAAGCGTGTCCAGGAGTCGCTGCGCCGTCAGGTCGCCGCAATCAACAAACTCACGGCCAATGGCATGTACTTCTTCGACTACGGCAACGCCTTCCTGCTCGAGTCGTCGCGCGCCGGTGCCGAAATCATGGGCGAAAACGGACGTTTCCGCTATCCCTCCTACGTACAGGATATCATGGGTCCCATGTTCTTCGACTACGGATTCGGTCCTTTCCGCTGGGTATGTACTTCGGGCAAGCCCGAAGACCTGGAGACGACCGACCGCCTGGCTGCCGAGGTGCTGGAGGAGATCCGCAAGACGGCTCCCGCCGACATCGCCGGCCAGCTCGAGGACAACATCCACTGGATCAAGGAGGCCGGCAAGAACAAGCTGGTCGTAGGCTCGCAGGCGCGCATCCTCTACGCCGACAGCGAGGGACGCACCAAGATCGCGCTGGCCTTCAACAAGGCGATCGCCGACGGCCGCATCTCGGCTCCGGTGGTGCTGGGTCGCGACCACCACGACGTGTCGGGCACCGACTCTCCCTACCGCGAGACTTCGAATATCTACGACGGATCGAGCTATACGGCCGATATGGCCGTGCATAACGTCATCGGCGACTCGTTCCGCGGCGCAACGTGGGTTTCGATCCACAACGGCGGCGGCGTAGGCTGGGGCGAAGTGATCAACGGCGGCTTCGGCATGGTAATCGACGGTTCGGACGATTCCGCCCGCCACATCGAGGAGATGCTGCTGTGGGACGTGAACAACGGCATCGCGCGCCGCAGCTGGGCCCGCAACGAGGGTGCCATGTTCGCCATCAAGCGCGAGATGGAGCGTACGCCCGGACTGAAGGTCACGCTGCCGAACCTGGCCGACGAGGCGCTCGTGCGTGCGGCGATCGAAGCTGCGAAATAACCGGGATTTTCCGGAGGCTGCCAGATGCAGCCTCCGGAAAACCTTTTTACCCAAAGAACAACCGTTTAATTTAAGCATTCATACAACGATGATTCATCATATCAGCGCGGAACACCTCTCGATCGACCGTGTCCGCGAAATCATGGAAAACGATTTCAAACTCGAACTGAGCGAGGAGGCGCAGAAGCGCATCGTGCGCTGCCGCGAGTATCTCGACAACAAGATGGAGACCCAGAAGGAGCCCATCTACGGCATCACGACCGGCTTCGGTTCGCTCTGCAACATCTCGATCAACAAGGAAGAGCTGTCGCAGCTGCAGAAGAATCTGGTCATGTCGCACGCCTGCGGTACGGGCGAGCGCGTGCCGGCACAGATCGTCAAGCTGATGCTGCTGATGAAGATCCAGTCGCTTTCGTACGGCAATTCGGGCGTGCAGCTCAAAACCGTGCAGCGTCTGGTCGATTTCTTCAACAACGACGTGCTGCCGGTGGTCTTCCAGCAGGGTTCGCTCGGCGCTTCGGGCGACCTGTCGCCGCTGGCCAACATGTGTCTGCCGCTGCTCGGTTTGGGCGAGGTGGAGTACAAGGGCGCACAGCGTCCTGCCGCCGAGGTGCTGGAAGAGTTCGGCTGGGAGCCGATCACGCTGATGTCGAAAGAGGGTCTGGCGCTGCTGAACGGCACGCAGTTCATGTCGTCGTTCGGTGTCTGGTCGCTCATCAAGGCCCGCCGCCTGAGCGAATGGGCCGACAAGATCGGCGCCATGTCGCTCGATGCGTTCGACGGCCGTATCGATCCTTTCATCGACGAGGTGCATGAGATCCGCGCCCACAAGGGACAGCTGACGACCGCGCGCAATTTCCGCCGCCTGCTCGAGGGCAGCGAGCTGATCGCCCGTCCGAAGAAGCACGTGCAGGATCCCTACTCGTTCCGCTGCATCCCGCAGGTGCACGGCGCATCGAAGGACACGATCGACTATGTAAGCAGCGTGCTCGAGACCGAGATCAACAGCCCGACGGACAACCCGACGATCTTCCCCGAGAAGGACATCATCGTCTCGGCCGGCAACTTCCACGGACAGCCGATCGCTCTGGCGATGGACTTCCTGGCGATCGCTGTCGCCGAGCTGGGCAACATTTCGGAGCGTCGTATCTACAAACTGATCTCCGGTGCGCGCGAGCTGCCTTCGTTCCTGGTGGCCAAACCGGGTCTGAACAGCGGTTTCATGATTCCGCAATATACCGCCGCGTCGATCGTCAGCCAGAGCAAGGGGCTTTGCTGGCCCGCCTCGTGCGACTCGATCCCCTCGTCGCAGGGTCAGGAGGACCACGTGAGCATGGGCTCGAACGCCGCCACGAAGCTCTACCGTGTCGTGCTCAACACCGAGCGCGTGCTGGCAATCGAGCTTCTCAATTCGGCTCAGGCACTCGAATTCCGCCGTCCGCTGCGTTCGTCGCAGCCCATCGAGGAGCTGCTCGCCGCCTATCGCAAGCAGGTGCCTTTCATTGAGAACGACCAGGTAATGTACTCCCTGATCGAGACTTCGATCCAGTTCCTTAGAAACGAGAAGTAATGCTGCTGATTAAGAACATAGCCAAAATCGTCGGTGTGGACGAGAGCGGCCGGCTCCGCGTGAAGGGGGCCGACATGAACACGCTCGGCCAGATCGACAACGCCTGGCTGCTGGCCGACGGCGAGCGCATCGCCGACTACGGCACGATGGATACGATGCCGGAGATCGCATCGGACACCGAGGTGGTCGATGCCGAGGGGGGGATGCTGTTTCCCTCGTTCTGCGACTCGCACACCCATCTGGTCTATGCCGGAAGCCGCGAGCAGGAGTTCATCGACAAGATCAACGGCCTGAGCTATGAAGAGATCGCCAAGCGGGGCGGCGGAATCCTCAATTCCGCCGACCGCCTGCACGAAGCCTCCGAGGAGGAGCTTTACGAGCAGGCAATGGAGCGTATCCGCGAGATCGTCTCGATGGGTACGGGCTGCGTCGAGATCAAGAGCGGCTACGGCCTTTCGACCGAGGACGAGCTCAAGATGCTGCGTGTGATCCGCCGCATCCGCGAGACTTCGCCGATTACCGTCCGTGCGACGTTCCTCGGAGCGCATGCCGTCGCCCGCAAGTACATAGGCCGTCAGGCGGAGTATGTCGATCTGATCTGCCGCGAGATGATTCCCGCGGTGGCGAAGGAGGGGCTGGCCGAGTTCGTCGATGTTTTCTGCGATCAGGGATTCTTCACGGTCGAGGAGACCGAGAAGATCATGCGCGCGGGTGCCGAGTACGGCCTGGTGCCGAAGATCCATGCCAACGAGCTGGCCGTTTCGGGCGGCGTGCAGGTCGGTGTCCGCAACAAGGCGCTCTCGGTCGATCATCTGGAGCGCATGGGTGCCGCCGAGATCGAGGTGCTGCGCGATTCGGGCACGATGCCGACCATGCTGCCGGGTGCCGCGTTCTTCCTGGAGATGCCTTACCCGCCCGCCCGCGAGATGATCGCCGGCGGTCTGGGTGTGGCCTTGGCTTCGGACTTCAACCCGGGTTCGTCGCCTTCGGGCAACATGAAGATGATCGTCTCGCTGGCCTGCATCAAGATGCGCATGACCCCCGCCGAGGCGATCAATGCCGCGACGCTGAACGGTGCCTACGCAATGGGACTCAGCAAGGACTACGGTTCGATTACCCGGGGCAAGAAGGCCAACTTCTTCCTGACCTGCCGCATTCCTTCGGTAGAGTTCGTGCCGTATGCCTACACCACGCCGATCGTCCGCCGGGTCTTCCTCGAAGGACGGGAGGTAAAATAGGAGCTGTCTTTCCGCCGGGTCGGGCGATGCGGTGCGTTTTTTGCAGGGAGAAACGGACATGAGATTCTGTTTCTTTGTTCTGTGCGTGCTCTCGGGCACGACGAATACCTTAAATGCGCAAACCATGAGAC
>JAIEHQ010000031.1 GCA_029065825.1 Alistipes sp. | reverse complement strand
CTAATATTTCCCGTATTTTTCTTCCTCTAAATTAAATCTTTTTTCGGTAAAATCCAAATTTCCGGTATAAAAATGCAAAAAATTACCGTCGCGCCCCCTCCGCACCGCCCGGGCCCCGCCGCCGGCTCCCGAAGACACAGCCCGCGAGGCCGGACGAGGCAGCCGCGCAGAGGAACCTCCGGTCGGCTAAGAAAAAAATCCGGCGGAGGAGTTCCTCCGCCGGACAAATCGCCGGGAGTGCCGGAACGGATCAACTCTCCGGTTCGATGTAGAACTCGATGAGCAGCGGCGTAAAAGGCAGCACCTCGGTAACCACCGTCGTCGTTGCGGAGGCATCCGCATTATAGGAGTTATTGACGGAGGCGTTGTAGAGTCCGTCCATATAGTTGCCGTAGAAATTGTCGTAATAGTTGTAGCGGTCGTAATAGTTGCTGCCCCCGTAGTAGCTGTTCATCATGCCGTAATAGTTCATCAGGGCATAGGTGGCGGTGTAGTCGGTCGAAGAGTCGGTCTGGGTCGTGCCCACGATGCCGTTCGAACCGTAAGCGTTGCTCGAGGTGGTCAGCAGCGCCCCCCACTGGCCGTAGCGGAAATAGGGCAGCGCATAGTACCAGGCGGCGATCTGGGCCGACTTGTTCACCGACGGGTTGTAGCTCATCGCCACCCCGTCCTTCTCGACCTCGCCGTAAACGATCTGCTTGACCTCGTCGATATTGGTCGATTGCACGAATCCGTCCAGAAAACGGGCGATATACCAGACACGCACCGTCTTCTCGGGATCGATGAGTTTGCCGGGCGCATCCGTTCCGAACCGCTCGACGAGCGCCCGGTTGATGCGGCGGTCGATCTCGTCGGCCCGCTGCTGCGAACCGACATAGGGATCGGTGTAGGCGAACAGCCCCTGCCCGTCGGAGAGCGGAGAGAACGAGGTGTTGTAATAGACCTGCGCCGCCTCTTCGGATGCGATCCGCCAGGTGTAGCCGCCCGGCTCCGCACCGGCGGCCGACTCTTCGGGCGTATCGGGCAGCGTCGGATCGAGCCGTCCGTTCGCCTCCGCGAACGCATCGACGGCCAAACCTTCGCTCTCAACCGGATTGCGCACCCGCTCCTTCACGTCGAGCCAGGCGATCAGCGGATGGTTGGCGCTGAGCTGATACTGCCCCTCGTAGCCGCCGTCGCCATTGACGCTGCCCGTGGAGACGACCGTCGCCGGCATGTAGAGTACGACCTGCGCGTCCTTGCGCAGCTCCACCTCGCGCGGAAGGCCCCGCTCGGCGGCATATTTTTCGCCCAGCGTCAGGACATTGCGCATGGAGAGGTGCACTCCCTCCCGGAACTCGGTCCCGGAAAGCTCGTCACTGAACTGGAAATAGGGCACGTAATGGGTGTAGCGGGTAAAGGTGCCCTGCTGCAACGCCAGGATCGAGTCGCGCGTCAGGCAGACATTGCCCTGCAGGTCCCGGCCCGTAATATCGTAGCGCACCCAGGCCTCCGTCTCGCGCAGGGCCGTATCGGCCAGATCGCCCACGGCGATCACATCGACGTAGTAGCCGCCGTCCTCCTGATAGTTCTCCAGCAGATGAGGCCGGTTCTGCCGCATCCAGGCCTCCAGCGCCTTGTGCTGCGTATCTTCGGGATAGGTGTTGTCCTGGTCTTCCGCACACGCGAGGCACAGCATCGCCGCAAGCGAGAGGGAGATCCAGCGAATCGTCTTATTCATAGTCACTCATTGGTTTTTCGCACCGAATCAATCGTATAGAAAAAGGCCACGGCGCTCTCTGCGGGCACCGTCCCCAGCGGAGCATCGCCGTAAGCCATGTCGTAAGCCATATACACCTCCACCGTGTCGCGCTCGCGGCATCCCGGCAGCGTCAGCTCCACGCCCCGGATCAGCGTACGGTCCCCCACACGCGCCTTCAGCGGCTCGAACGACCAGTAGGTCGTGTTCACGCCCGTGTTCATCAGCGCCTCGCGAAGCGTCACGTCGTTGGTCAGCAGCGGCATCGTCTGCGAGGTAATAGCCCTGTTCTGAAAGAGGTAGGCCCAGAAGACCAGCTCCACCTCGTCGCCCGGCTCGACCTCGGGCCGCGTCGCACGCTCCGCATCGTAATAGTGGCGGATGTAGCGGAAAACGGAACTTCCGAACGCAGTGTAGAACTCCGCCGGAACGCTCGACTCCCCGGCCTCCTGTTCGGAGATCAGGCGCGGCTGGTGCGTTCCGGTAAGGAAGCTCTCGATATTCCGCTGCTGCTCGGGCAGCACGTTCTCCTCGTTCACACAGCCGCCCGCGGCAGCGAGCAGCAGTGCGGCGGCGCACAGCATGGTATGGAATCGTCGTCTGGCCATAAATCGTGCAAATTTAAGCAAACCCCTCCGACTTGCAAAATTATACTCCGAAAAACAATACGGTATTTCTCCCGTTTCAGTATTCCGCCGCCACCCGCCGCGTCTCTTTTTCCAGCCCACGGCCCGTCCGGCGGTCCCGACAGGGGCTACAGCCGTTTGAGCGACATGCGCACCAGCTCCTCGACCCGAATGTCGGGCGTCTCCCGCTGAACGGCGCGCACGGCCTTTTCCGCCGCCGTGCGGGCGAATCCGAGCATGACGAGCGCGGCGACGGCCTCTTCGCCCGCGCCGTCCGCCGCCGCTTCCGGAGCCGCCCCGCCCGCGGAGAAGGTGGCCATCCGGCCGCTCAGCTCGACGATGATCTTCTGCGCTGTCTTGATTCCCAGCCCCTTCACATTCTTGAGCAGTCCGGCATTCCCGCCGGCGATGATCCGCTGCAGCTCGCCGGGCGAATAGGTCGAAAGAATCATGCGCGCCGTATTGCCTCCCACGCCCGACACGCCGATCAGCATCCGGAACAGCTCCCGCTCCTCTTTCGAGGCGAAGCCGAACAGCACCCGCGCATCCTCGCGCACGGCGTAGTGGACGTAGAGTTTCGTCTCCCGGCAGTGTTCGATGGCCGAGAAGGTCTGCAGCGAGATCTGGAGGTAATACCCCACCCCGCCCGCATCCAGCACCGCATGCGTCGGGTCCAGTTCGACGAGAGCACCCGAAATATATTCGTACATACGAAAATCCGATTTTGAATAGGTTCGGACAAAAATACGGATTTTTTACCTACCTTTGCC
>JAIEHQ010000030.1 GCA_029065825.1 Alistipes sp. | reverse complement strand
ATTTCATCACGAACGACACCGCCGCCCTGCGGGGCGGCGGCACGAAAAGGCAAAAAAGAGAGATCCTCCGCGAAGGAGGATCTCTCTTCAAGACCTTCGGGTGATCTTATTTACTCGGCTTTCTCAGCCTCGCAGCACTCGGCCTTGTCGCAAGCGGTCTCGCCCTCGCAGCAAGCGCACTCCTCGCAAGCCTTCTCCTCGCAGCAAGCCTCGCCCTCGCAGCAGGTCTTCTCCTCGCAGCAAGCGGCAGCCTCTACGGTCTCGGTCTCGACAACCTCGACGGTCTTGGCCTGCTTGCCTGCACAACTTACCATTGCAGCGACAGCCGCTGCGACAACGATCAGAGATAAAACTTTCTTCATGATTTTGATTTTATTATTTAACGGTTCGTTTTGTCACAGTCGTTTTCCCGTTCCGGCAGAATCGACACCCGTTCGGCTCCGCACCCGGCCCGTCGAAAAACGTTCTCCAACGGGGCAAATATACTCAGATTCGTGCGATTTTATCCACGAATCATCCATATTTTTTTCAAGGGCCGGCTCTAACGGATCAAATCGGCCACCGTAAGGTCCTCCCGCATCAGATAAGCCTCCGGAAAACGGCTCCGGATCTTGCCGAGCAGCACGATCGCCTCCTCCGAATTGACGCAATTTCCGGCCGTTACCTTGAAATAGGGATTCTCATAGGTCAGATAGACCTTTTCGTCGGGAAAAGCCTCCGCAAAAGCCTGGCGTGCGGCGAGCGCCTTCTCGCGCGCATTGGCTCCGTTGTCGAAGAAGATGCCGATCCGGTACCCTTTGAAGCGGACCTTGCCCGAAACCGCCGCCCCCTGTCCGACGGCACGCACGGCGGCCCCGTGCTCCACCACTTCGAGCCGTGCCCCCCGGGACGGCTCCCGCAGCCCCTCCTTGAACGATGCGAGCGACTGCGCCCGCACTCCGACGCATGCTCCCAGGAGCAGAACGCCCGTAAATATCACTCTTCGCATCATCTCTCGCGATTAATCCTCGTTTTCGTCCGTCGTTCGCAGCACAGGCAGCCCCACCCCGCCGTCGATCGAGCCTTCAAAGATATTCAAAAATTCCGACACAGGCATCCTTTCGCTGCGAATCCTCCGCCGGATGCCTCCCAGCCGCACCGTCGCATCGACCGCGGCATCGAGCCGGTCGAACTCGCCTTCCTCCAGCCGCCGGAGCAGCACCCATCCGGCCGCCGCATCCGCAAAGTCGAAGCGCCACCGCGTGCGGAGCGTCGTCCGCGTCCGTGCCGGAAGCTCGAACCCCTCGCGCAGGAGCATGCGTCCGAGGCTCCCCCCGCCGGCGAAAAACTCGACCTCCGCCTCCTCGACCCGCAGCGTCCTGCGCCCGGCATACTCCACCTCCAGCCGCACGTCCATGCCGACAGTGCCGTAGGTGCGCACCGCGACCGGACCGGCCATACGGATCCTGCGCATCTGCGAGGCGGCACACCCGGCCAGCAGAAGCACCGCGAGCAGCAAGACGCACCTCAACGAGCGGCCCATCACGGACGGACGGGTTTCGTACCTATATAGATATGAGCGATGCCCCAGCTCTGCGACCGTGCGCGGCAGCGGACGAAGCCCGCCTCGGAGAGCGCCTCCAGGAACCGCGCCGGAGCGGGAAATTCATCGACCGAGGCGGGCAGATATTCGTACGCCTTGCGGTCTTTCGAGACCATGCCGCCCACCAGCGGCAGCAACCGGTGGCTGTAGAAGCCATAGATCCGGCGGAAAAGGGGATTCGTCGGGGTCGAGAACTCCAGAATGACCGCCCGGCCGCCCGGCCGCAGCACGCGGACGATCTCCCGCAGTCCGGCAGCCAAATCCTCGAAGTTGCGCACCCCGAAACCGACCGTCACCACATCGAACGTGCCGTCCGCCACCTCCAGCCGCTCGGCCTCGCCCTGGGCGAGCACCACCCGCTCGTCGAGTCCGCACGAGGCGACCTTGCTTTGGGCCAGGGAGAGCATCTGCTCCGAAAGATCGACTCCGAGCACCTGCACGCCCCGGATGCGACGTGCCAGCGCGATGGCCAGGTCGCCCGTTCCCGTCGCCAGATCGAGCACACGGCGGGGTTTCATGCGCCGCACCAGCCGCACCACACGGCGGCGCCACAACTTATCGACCAGGAACGACAGCGTATGGTTCAGCCGGTCGTAGGCCGGAGCGATGCGATCGAACATCTCGCGCACCTGCTCCTTCTTGGTCTGCTGCGTATCGTAAGGTTTCATTTTTCGAAATTTTATGAGTTATACCGGATCGCTTCGTCCGGTCTGACATGAGCGATGAGCGAGGCCGGCACCACCAGCAGCGCCACGATGACGGCCACCACCCCGGCATTGAGGGCCAGCCACCACCCGAAGCCGAACGCCACGGGCATCTCCGAGAGAACATACCCCTCGGGATCGAGCCGGATCAGGTGGAAACAGCGCTGCAGCAGGCAGATCCCCAGTCCGAGGACGTTGCCCCACGCCACGCCGCGCACGACGGTCAGCGAGGCCCGCCAGAGAAAGACGCGCCGGATCGCGCCGTTGCCCATCCCCAGCGTCTTGAGCAGACCGATCATCCGCGTACGCTCGAAGACCAGGGTAAGCAGCGCCACCGACATGTTGAACAGCGCCACGACGGTCATGATCGCCAGCACCACCGCAGCGTTCACGTCGTGCGTGCGCAGCCAGTCGAATACCCCCGCATGGGCGCGCTGCGCGTCGGCTGCCGCAAGGTAGGGATACTCGCGCCCCGCCCCGCTGCAAAACAGTGCGTCGTTCAGACGCACGGCGTACTCCTGCGCCTGCTCGGGACGGCGGAGCGTGATCTCGTAACCCGCCACCTGATCGGGCGAAAAGCCGCAGAGACGCTGCACGTTGCGCAGATCGGTCAGCGCCAGCACACTGTCGAAGGAGTCCATTCCCGTAAAGTAGATACCCGACACCTTGAACCGGTCGCGCCGCAGCGCACCGTCCTCCTCCAGAAAGAGGAGCTCCACACGATCGCCCACGGCAATCCGCGCACGACGCGCCACCTCCCGGGAGAGGAGCAGCTCCTTGGTGCGCACCGAGTCGCCCACGCGGGGAAAGCTCCCCTCCACCAGATACCGCTCGAAGAACGAAGCGTCATAACTGCCATCGACCCCCTTGAGCAGCAGCCCGAGGATCGCATCGGCGCTCTTTACCACACCGCCCCGCACGGCATAGGGGGCGATCCGCTCCGTTCCGCCCGCCGTGCGCATGAGGGATTCGAGCGTATCGGTCCGCCGCACGGGACAGGAGCCGACAGCCGGATCGCTGCGGCGGTCGCTTACCGCGACGTGCGCCGAGAAGCCGGCCACCCGATCGGTAATCTCACGCCGGAATCCCATGATCACGGCCAGCGCCACGATCATGACCGCCATGCTGAGCGCCACCGCCGCGACGGCGATACGCACCATCACGCCCGGACGGTTGCCGGGCGTACGACGGGCGATTCTGCACGCTATGAACCATTCGAGATTCAACCCACTCCTATTTTGCGCGTTATTTGTATGCAAAGTAACACAATAATTTCTTATTTTTGTCCGAAATTATGCGGATAATTCCAAGCGTATGAAAAAACAAGCTTTAATCACGGGAGCCACCTCGGGCATCGGCCGCGCGACGGCCCTGCGCCTGGCCTCCCTCGGATACGGGATCATCGCCACCGGCCGCCGGGCCGAGCGGCTCGAAGCGCTGCGCGCCGAAATCGAAGCCGCCGGAGGAACGTGCCGCACGCTCTGCTTCGACGTGCGCGACGAGCAGGCGTGCATCGCCGCGCTCGAACCCATCGAACGGATCGACCTGCTGGTCAATAACGCGGGCCTGGCCGCCGGACTGGAACACATCGACCGGGGATCGTCCTCCGACTGGGACGCGATGATCGACACCAACGTCAAGGGGCTGCTCTACGTCACGCGGGTGGTAACCCCCAAGATGGTCGCCGCAGGCTCGGGCCACGTCATCAACATCGGCTCGATCGCCGGCACGGAGCCTTACGAGAACGGTGCCGTTTACTGCGCCTCGAAGCACGCCGTGCACGCCATCTCGCAGGCCATGCGCGCCGATCTGCTGGGCAACGGAATCAAGGTAAGCGAGATCCGCCCCGGCATGGTCGAGACCGAATTTTCGCTCGTGCGCTTTCACGGCGACCGCCGGCGGGCCGACGACACCTACCGGGGCGTTACGCCGCTCACGGGCGACGACATCGCCGAGGCGATCGCCTGGATCGTGCAGCTGCCCGCCCACATGAACGTGAACGACATCGTGCTGATGCCCTCCCAGCAGGCGGGTGCCTACTACACCCACCGCAAGTAACACCGTAATTTCCACCTTCGGCGGAGCGCCGCAGCACGGACCCGATCCGCATTCCGGAGCCGCCGCCGGCAAAACAAACATCCTATGCTGCAAATCCTCTCCCTGCTCCAGAGCGGCTACTACGCGACGGAGGGTGCCGCTCGATACGATGCGGCAACGACGGGCATGTTCCTGCTCATCATCGTAATCGGCATCCTGGGCTATGCGGTCCAGGCCCGCCTGCAACACGTCTTCAAGAAATACTCGGAGATCCCCTTCCCCGGCGGCCTGACCGGCGCGGAGGTGGCCGAGAAGATGCTGCGCGAAAACAACGTCCACAACGTCCGGATCACCCACGTGGGCGGCATGCTAACCGACCACTTCAATCCGCAGACGATGACCGTCAATCTGAGCGACGCCGTCTATTCGAGCCGCAGCGTGGCGGCCGCGGCCGTCGCCTGCCACGAGTGCGGCCACGCGATCCAGCACGCCCAGGGCTACGCCCCGCTGGCCCTGCGCTCGCAGCTGGTGCCCGTCGTGCAGTTCTCCTCGCGGATGGCCACCTTCGTGGTCATCATCGGCCTGGTGATCCTGGCCACGACCCAGAACGAGCTGCTCTGCTGGATCGGCATCGGCATGATCGGAGTCTCGGCCCTCTTCTCGATCATTACCCTCCCGGTCGAGTACAACGCCTCGCAGCGCGCGCTGGCCTGGCTCCAGAGCAGCCGCACGCTCGAAGGCCGCCAGCTGGCCCAGGCGCGCGAAGCCCTCTCGTGGGCGGCCCGCACCTACCTGGTCGCAGCGCTCAGCGCCGTCGCCTCGCTGCTCTACTACATTCTCATCATCCTGGGAGGAAGACGCGACTGATGACCCCCGAACCCGATTACACGCACCGCAGCCGCACGGCTGTGTTTGCGCTTATCGCCGCGCTGATTCTTCTGAGTTTCGTCCCTCCGCAGACCGTCGGCGGGATCCGTCTCAAACGCGCCAACATTCTCTCGGAATTCCTCCGCTTCGAGGAAGAGGAGGAGACCAGGAGCGAGGAGGCGATCCTGACGGCCCTCGACGAAGAGGAGTTCCGGATCGACCTGCAGCAGGTCGCCCGGCTGATCGCCGACTCCGCCCCCCGGGAGGTTCCCGCCACCTACGAATGGTCGCTCGTCGAACGGGAGCCGGCCCCGGCCGCACACCGGGCACTGCCGGGCGACACGGCACGCAGGCTGCCGGAGCTGATCCCCATCGAAGATTTCGACACCACCGGCCACAGCCGCCTGGCAGCTCTCTGCCGCAAGTTGCAGCGGGGCGATTCGCTCGTGCGCATCGCCGTGATGGGCGACTCGTTCATCGAAGGCGACATCCTCACTTCGGACCTGCGCGAACAGCTGCAGCTCCGCTACGGAGGTGCCGGCGCCGGCTTCGCACCGGCCGCCTCGCCCCTGACCGACTTCCGCCGCACGATCCGCACGCGCTCGAAGGGCTGGAACAGCTACAACGTCATGCAGCGCCGCACCACCCCCGAAGCGCTGGCCGACAGCTACTGCGTCTCGGGCTGGGTCTGCCAGCCGGCCGACGGGGCATCGACCCGCTGGGAGGGAACCTCCGAACGGGCCTGCCTGGACAGCTGCAACACCGCGCGCATCCTCTTCCTGAGCCGCTCGGACAGCCGCGTCGAAGTGACGGTCAATGATGCGCAGAGCCGCATCTTCGAGATCGAGGCTTCGCCCCTGATGCGGCAGATCGTCGTCCGGGGCACGATCCGATCGCTGGAGTTCTCGGTGCTCTCGGGAGCCGCCGGCGTGGTGGGTTACGGAGCGCTGTTCGAATCGTCGCCGGGCGTGGCGGTCGATAACTACTCGATCCGCAGCAACAACGGCCAGGCCATGTTCCGCACCTCGCCCGCGCTGAACGCACAGGCCGACCGGATGCTCGGCTACGACCTGGTAATCCTCCAGTACGGACTCAACATACTCCAGCCCGATGTCCGCAACTACACGCGCTACGGCGAGCAGATCGAGAAGATGATCGCCTACGTCCGCCACTGCTTTCCCCGGGCCGCGGTGCTGGTTATGAGCGTCAGCGACCGCAGCATCAAGGAGGAGGATCGGTTCGTGCCGATGGCCTCCGCACCGTTCATGGTCGAGGCCCAGCGCGCTGCGGCCGAAGCCTCCGGAGCCGCCTTCTGGAACACCTACCGGGCCATGCAGTCGCTCGGCGGCATGGAACGCTTCGTCGCCGAGGGCTGGGCCGGCAAGGACTACACCCACATCAACTTCGCGGGCGGCCGCCGCATCGCCTGGGGGCTTTGCGACGCGATCGACGACGCGGTCCGCCGCCATCCGCTGTCCGTCCGGGTCGCCCATGCCAACATCGCAGACAGCGCCCGCATCACGCCGCTCGAAGAGGCGCTGATCCGCTCCGCACGGCCGGTCGGCCGCAACCTGCGCAACCACCCCGAGCGATGACGGTCCGAGCGGAAGAACATATCTTCGGGAAACTCTGCTCGCTGCTGAGCTACGACCCCCAGCAGCCGCTGATCTTCAGCAGCGGGCTGTTCCTGTTCCTCTTCGCGGGCTTCCTGCTCCTCTACGGCCGGCTGCGCAGCGCCGCGACCGCACGCATCGTCTATGTGATCCTCTTCTCGCTCTACTTCTACTACAAGTCGAGCGGCATCTACTTCCTGCTGCTCGTCTTCGCCTCGGTCAGCGACTTCTGGATCGCCCGGGCCATCTTCCGCACCGAAGGCAGAGGCGCCAGGCGGTGGCTGGTGCTGCTGAGCGTGCTGGTCAATCTGGGCATGCTGGGCTACTTCAAGTACACCAATTTCCTGATCGGCATCGCCAACGACCTCTTCGGAGAGGGATTTCTCGACTTCCGGAACATCTTCCTGCCGGTCGGCATCTCGTTCTTCGTCTTCCAGTCGATGAGCTATACCATCGACATCTACCGGGGCGAGCTGCGGCTGCTCGACCGCTGGGGCGACTACCTCTTCTACCTCTCGTTCTTCCCCCAGCTGGTGGCCGGGCCGATCGTCCGCGCCCGCGACTTCATCCCCCAGATCCGCCGCAACCCGATCCGCATCACGCGCGAAATGTTCGGCTCGGGAGTCTTTCTGATCCTGACCGGCCTGTTCAAGAAAGCGGTCGTCTCGGACTACATATCGCTCAACTTCGTCGATCGGATCTTCGACGATCCGCTGCTCTACTCCGGCTTCGAATGCCTGACGGGCATCTACGGCTACGCCCTCCAGATCTACTGCGACTTCTCGGGCTACTCCGACATGGCCATCGGCATCGCCCTGCTGCTGGGATTCCGCTTCCCGAAAAACTTCGATGCCCCCTACAAGTCGGCCACCATCACCGAATTCTGGCGGCGCTGGCACATATCGCTCTCCTCCTGGCTGCGCGACTACCTCTACATTTCGCTGGGCGGCAACCGCAAGGGACGGGTGCGCACCTACCTCAACCTGATGCTGACCATGCTGCTGGGCGGACTGTGGCACGGCGCGGCCGTGCGCTTCATCCTCTGGGGCGGGCTGCACGGACTGGCGCTCGCACTCCACAAGCTCTGGATGCGGGCGGTCCCCGGCTCGAAAGCCCTCGGACACCAGATGCGCTGGTACTGGCGCATTCCCGGCATCTTCCTTACCTTCAATCTCGTCTGCTTCGGCTGGCTCATGTTCCGGGCCGAGTCGATGCAGACCGTCGGTCTGATGCTGCGGCAAATCTTCCGCCACTTCAACGCGGCGATCGCCCCGCAGCTCTTCTCCGGCTACACCGGCGTATTTCTGCTCATCGGCCTCGGCTACCTGCTCCATCTGCTGCCGGGAAGCTGCGACCGCCGGGCGCGCCGCTTCGTAACGGGACTGCCCCTGGCCGCCCAGGTGCTGCTGGCCACAGTCGTGGTCTGGGTGGTCATGCAGGTCAAGTCGAGCGACATACAACCTTTCATTTATTTCCAGTTCTGACCCATGCGACTCTCTTTCGACGAAAAACTCTTCCTGGCCCTCAATTTCGACGGCGGCCCGACCCTCGATCGTCTGATGACGCTCCTCTCGGGCACGGCGCTCTGGATCCCATTCTACCTGCTGATCCTCTGGCTCGTATGGAAGCGGTGCGGCTGGCGCAACACGCTGCTCTTCGTGGCGGCGCTGGTCCTGGCTCTGGTCCTCTCCGACATGATCTGCGGCATCTTCAAACACTCGGGGCCCCTCAAGCACCTCTGGTCCGACTTCCCGCCCCGCTGGCGGCCGATGTTCTCCCCGCAGCTCGAAGGGCTGGATATTCCCGCCGACACGCTCTTCCGCTGGCGTGCGGAGGGGCTTCCCGCACCCGACCGGGTTCACGTTCCGGCCGGAGCCGTCGCCGGACGCTACGGTACGGTCTCCTCCCACGCCGCGACCATCGTCGCGGTGGTCACGCTCGCCGGAGCGGTCATCCGCCGCCGCTGGTTTACCCTGCTGAGCATCGTCGCGACCATCGCGATCTGCTACTCGCGCATCTACCTGGCCAAGCACTTCCCCCTCGACCTGCTGCTGGGTGCCGGCGTGGGGGCGGCAACGGGCTGGGGCATGTTCCTGCTCTACGAAAAGGCGGGCAGAGGCCTCCTCAGACCGCTCCGCGCGAAAGGCGAATAGCCCCCAACGGAGTACGCACGCCCCGGATTCCGAAATCCCCCGCACGCTCCGGGCGGAAAAAGCATGCGGTGCCCTGCAAAAGCCCCGCAGCGGCACCCGTTATCCGGCAAAATTTACTAATTTTGCGGAATAAACCCGTTTCAAACGAAAATAAGATAGAAAACATGAGCATCGAACTCAGCGAACAGGAACAGTTGCGCCGCCAGTCGCTCGCCGCGCTGCGCGAACTCGACATCGAACCTTACCCCGCCGCACGCTTCGAAGTGACGGCGACGGCACGTGAAATAGCGGAAAACTTCGACCCCGCGAAGGAGAACTACCAGCAGGTCCGCATCGCGGGCCGCATCATGTCGCGCCGCATCATGGGCAGCGTCTCCTTCTTCGAACTGCAGGACCACACGGGACGCATCCAGGTCTATATCCGCCGCGACGACGTTTGCCCCGAGGGGGATCCCACGCGCTACAACACGGTATTCAAGAAGCTGCTCGACATCGGCGACATCGTGGGCATCGAGGGTTTCGCATTCCACACCAACACGGGCGAACTCTCCGTCCACTGCCGGCAGTTCACTGTGCTCTCGAAGTCGATCCGCCCGCTGCCCGTGGTCAAGGAGAAGGACGGCAAGACGTTCGACGCCTTTACCGACCCCGAGGTCCGCTACCGCCAGCGCTACCTCGACCTGATCGTCAATCCGCAGGTCAAGGATACCTTCGTCAAGCGCTCGCGGATCATGGCCGCCATGCGCGAATATTTCAACTCGAAAGGATACGTCGAGGTCGAGACCCCGATTCTCCAGCCCATCCCGGGCGGTGCGTCGGCCCGGCCCTTCATCACGCACCACAACTCGCTCGATACGGACCTCTACCTGCGCATCGCGACGGAGCTGTACCTCAAGCGGCTGATCGTCGGCGGATTCGACGGCGTGTACGAGTTCGGCAAGAACTTCCGCAACGAGGGCATGGACCGCACGCACAACCCCGAATTCACCTGCATGGAGATCTACGTCGCCTACAAGGACTACCTCTGGATGATGGAGTTCACCGAGCAGATGCTCGAACGGGTGGCGCTGGCCACCAACGGCACCACCGACGTGGAGATCGACGGCCGCACCATCTCGTTCAAGGCTCCGTTCCGCCGCCTCTCGATGACCGATGCCATCCGCGAGAAGACCGGCTACGACATTACGGGACAGAGCGAGGAGCAGCTGCGCGAGGCATGCAAGCGGCTCGATGTCGAGATCGACGCGACGATGGGCAAAGGCAAGCTCATCGACGCCATCTTCGGCCAGTACTGCGAGGAGGAGCTGGTACAGCCCACCTTCGTGACCGACTACCCGATCGAGATGTCGCCCCTGTGCAAGCGCCACCGCGCGAACCCCGAGCTTACGGAACGCTTCGAGCTGTTCGTGAACGGCAAGGAGCTTTGCAACGCCTACTCCGAGCTGAACGACCCGATCGACCAGCTGGAGCGCTTCCAGGAGCAGCTCCGCCTCTCGGAGAAGGGCGACGACGAGGCGATGTTCATCGACATGGACTTCGTCCGCGCGCTCGAATACGGCATGCCGCAGTGCTCGGGCATGGGTATCGGCATCGACCGTCTGACGATGCTCATGACGGGCCAGTCCTCCATCCAGGACGTGCTCTTCTTCCCGCAGATGCGCCCCGAAAAGAAACCCGTGAACGACCCCGTCGAGAAGTACACTGCCCTCGGCATTCCCGAGGAGTGGGTCGCCGTGATTCAGAAGATGGGCTATCTGACCGTCGAGTCGCTCCGCAAGCTGGCTCCCGGCAAGTTCTTCAACGACCTGTGCGGCTTCAACAAGAAAAACAAGCTCGGACTGAAGGCCCCCTCGATGGAGGAGGTCCGGAAGTGGTGCGGGCAGGACGAATAACAGCACAACGGCGGAACCGGAGATGAAGCGCAAAGAGTGCATACGGACAGCCGTCGCCGGGGGCATGCTCCTGCTGGCCCTCATCCTGCGACTGTGCGGGCTGCTGCCGCTGTGGGGGCTGTTTCTGGTCGCCGCTGCGGCGCTGGGCACGCTCTGGCTCGCCCTCGGCTACCGGGTGTGGCACCGCCTGCGGGGCAAGGCGCAGCAGTGGTTCCTCTTTTGGAACTATGCGCTTCCCGTGCTGGCGGCACTCCCCACGCTGGCCCTCGTGCTGGACCGCGCACCCCGGATCGACGAACGGCTGCTGGTCGCCACGCTGACCGGAGCCGTACTCGTTGCAATCTATTATCTGATATACCCTAAACCCAAAAATATGAGAAAGAAAATCGTCGCCGGCAACTGGAAGATGAATACGCTTCCCGCCGAAGGTATCGAACTGGCTCGCAACGTGGCCGCAGGACGCAACGAGGTGTGCTCGTGCGTGAACTTCATCGTCTGCCCGCCCTTTACCCACCTCTGCGGCGTGATCGACGCGCTCCGGGGTTCGGACATCGAAGTCGGTGCGCAGAACTGCGCCGCCGAAGAGAAAGGCGCCTACACGGGCGAGGTATCGGCTGCCATGATCGCCGCACTCGGCTGCCGCTACGTGATCCTGGGTCATTCGGAGCGCCGCCAGTACTACGGCGAGAACTCCGAAACGCTCAACCGCAAGATGGCACAGGTCTTCGCAAACGGCCTGCAGCCGATCTACTGCGTCGGCGAGAACCTCGAAGAGCGCGAGGCGGGCCGCCATTTCGACGTGGTGACGCGTCAGATCGAGGAGGTCGTTTACAACCTCACGCCCGAGCAGTTCGCCAGCACGACGATCGCCTACGAACCCGTCTGGGCCATCGGTACGGGCAAGACCGCGACTGCGGATCAGGCACAGGAGATCCACGCCCACATCCGCTCGATCCTCCGCAAGCAGTTCGGCGAGGCGGCCGACCGCACGCCGATTCTCTACGGCGGCTCATGCAAGCCCTCGAACGCAGCGGAGCTCTTCGCCAAAGAGGACGTGGACGGCGGACTGATCGGCGGCGCAGCCCTCAAGTCGGAGGATTTCCTGGCGATCGGCAAAGGATTCGGGAAATAACCGAGCGAGCCGCGCTCAAACCTGCATAGAAAACGGCCGGAGGAGATTCTCCGGCCGTTTTTCTGTCCCGTCCGGCCGCCGGCAGCGAACGCCGGCACCCCGCCCCCCCCGAGGCAGAACTCCCCGGCAAAATGGCGGAGATCGCCGCTCCCGCCCCGCTCCGAGCGGAAGGGCAAAGAAGGCAGTCGGAAGATCATTTCATAAAAATCAACCGAAAAAGTATTGCATTTTCGAAAAATCAACTATATTTGCCTCCGTAAAAAGAAAAAAACGAATGAAACGATTTGCGACTCGCAACTATTGGTGGTGGCGCTCCTTGTTCCCTCTGGCAAACAATGAGCGGGATTCCGCATGTGTATGAGATCGTAAGCGAATCATCCCCTGAAAAAGCAAAAAACGTTGTTTGCCGTGTCGCAAACAACGTTTTTTTCGTCTCGGCATGGCAAGCGGCTTTCGTAAAACCACAAAAAACAACTTGTCATGAAAACGAAAAAGATTCTACTCCCGGAGTCGCAGCTCCCCGCACAATGGTACAACATCGTCGGCGACATGCCCAACCGTCCGCTGCCGCCGCTCGATCCGAAGACCCGCCGCCCCGTCATGCCCGAGCAGATGAACGGACTCTTCGCCGAGGAACTCGTGCGGCAGGAGTTCTCCACCGAGCGCTACATCGACATTCCGGAGCCGGTGCGCGAACTCTACAAGATCTACCGCTCGACACCGCTCGTCCGTGCCTACGGACTCGAAAAGGCGCTCGACACACCGGCCCGCATCTACTTCAAGAACGAGAGCGTGTCGCCCGTCGGATCGCACAAGACCAACACCGCGATTCCGCAGGCCTACTACAACCACCGGCAGGGCATACGCCGGCTGACCACCGAAACGGGAGCCGGGCAATGGGGCAGTGCGATGGCGATGGCCTGCAACCATTTCGGCATCGCACTCGAGGTGTTCATGGTCAAGGTAAGCTACATGCAGAAGCCCTACCGCAAGATGATGATGAACACCTGGGGTGCCGAGGTGCACGCCTCGCCCAGCACCCTTACCGAGGCGGGACGCGCTGCGCTGGCACGCAACCCCGACGATTCGGGCAGCCTCGGAATGGCCATCTCGGAGGCCGTCGAACGGGTCTTCCTCAACCCCGAGCAGACGCGCTACTGCCTGGGCAGCGTGCTGAACCACGTACTGCTGCATCAGACGGTCATCGGCGAGGAGGCCTTGCGGCAGATGGAGCTGTTCGACGATTACCCCGACACGGTCATCGGCTGCTTCGGCGGCGGCAGCAACTTCGGCGGCATCGGATTCCCGTTTCTGCGCGAGAACCTCACGCACGGCCGGAAAACACGCATTATAGCCGTCGAAGCACGCTCCTGCCCCAAACTGACGCGCGGCCGCTTCGAGTACGACTTCGGCGATACGGCCGGCTTCACGCCGCTGTTCCCCATGTACACGCTCGGACACGACTTCCACCCGTCGGACATCCACGCCGGAGGCTTGCGCTACCACGGAGCCGGTCCGATCGTAAGCCAGCTGCTGCGCGACGGTCTGATCGAGGCGCAGGCGGTACCGCAACTCGAAACCCTCGAGGCAGGTATCCTCTTCGCCCGCACCGAGGGGATCATCCCGGCACCCGAATCGGCCCACGCCATCGCCGCAGCCATCCGCGAAGCGCGTCGCGCAGGGGAGGAGGGAACACCCCGCACGATTCTCTTCAACCTCTCCGGACACGGTCAGATCGACCTGCTGGCCTACGAACGATTCCTCGCGGGAGAATTGCGCGATCCCGAGGTCTCGGACGAGGAGCTGCGCCGCTCGCTCGACCGACTTGCTCCGATTGTCGGATAGCGCGGCACCCTGCAACGCAACGCAATCCTCCGCTGCCGGAAATCAGCCTTCCGGCAAGCGGAGGATGCTCGCCGTACCGGCAAAGAAAAAACGGCCCGGAAAGAGCCGCAGCGCGCAGGAAGCATCCGCCAAAGAGCCACCCGAACCCGCACCGTACTTGCGCCCCGTCCCGAAGCCGACAACGCCGCCTCCGCCGAAGAAGGCGATCGGAAGCCGCCCCGCCGGAAAAACTACCGCAAGATCGGCCGGACAAAGCCTCGAAGCCACCTCAAGGCGGGAAAGAGACAAAAAAACAGCGAACGGAAAATCCGTTCGCTGTTTTCATTCGACCGAAACAGGCGATTACATCTTCTTGCCCACGTTGGTCTTCTTGGCAACCTTCGGAGCGGAAGCCTTCGCAGCAGCGGCTTTCGGTGCAGCCTTGACGCTCTTCTGCGCCTTCTCGCCCTCGACTACCGTAGCGTTCTCGACACCGTCGGTAGCAACCTTCTTGCTGCGCGAACGACGCGTCTTGGGTTTCGCCTCGGCAGCGGCCGTCGGCATGATGCCCAGCGTATATGCCTCGTTGAAATCGACGAACTCGATGATGCACATGTCGGC
>JAIEHQ010000003.1 GCA_029065825.1 Alistipes sp. | reverse complement strand
GGTCATTACCGTCGTAGTCGAGAACAAGGGCGACAACCTGTTGTCGGTAAGCGGCTTGACCCCCCCCCTGAGCGCAACGGTCGATAACGATGCCAACACCGTGACCGTGACTGCGGCTCCCAACAGCGGTGCCGCGATCAGCCAGACGCTGACCATCGCGCTGGCCGGCGGCGACAGCAAGACCGTCGCCGTGACGCAGGAGGCGGGCCAGGGCGGCGGCGAAGAGCCCGGGGATACCAAGGGTATCTATTCCTGGATGGCAGGTATGCTGCCTGAGACCGATGATTCGAAGGTGGATTACTATTACGGTTCCTCGACCGTAGCGGTCAAGGAGGGCGAGACGACCTCGGAGGCGGAGAAGTTCCTGCGTCTGGGCAAGAGCAAGTTCGCCGGAGCCTATACCACGCCCGCGCTGGGTGTGACGGGCGACAAGAAGCTGTCGTTCTATGCCGTCGGCTGGAGCAATGCCCCGACGAAGGTGTATGTCCGCGTGAACGGCGGCGGCAGCGTGACGGGTTCGCCGGTCGATGTTCCTGCCAACGCGGGATATTCGGGCAGCGGCAATGCCTTCACGATGGAGCTGACCGATGCGAACTACTTTACCTTCGAGCTTACCGGTCTGACGGAGGAATCTACCGTCACGATCTCGACTTCGGAGGAGTTCAAGGGGGCCAGCGATTCCGCCAACAAGAGCCGTGCGGGTATCATCGGCCTGCAGGTTTATTGATTCGACGTATTGTTTTCCGAACTCTCGGAGAGGCAGCCGCCTCTCCGAGAGTTCGGATTCTTGACCGATTATTGTTTTTGGCATGTGCTTGAATGCGAAATATTGTGCCTGGAGATGGCTGTTGCTGCTCCTCTTTCCGATGCTGACACTCGTCGCCTGCGGCGATGACGACGGAAGCGCGTCGGCCGGCAGCGCCGTGTGGCGCGGTTCGTCCTCCGTGGGCGAGGCCGAAGGTTCCGCCGCCATTCAGATCACGGGACCGCTGGGTGCCGCCTGGGAGGCGGAAATCGAGTCCGATGCCCGGTGGTGTTCGTTCCGGATCAACGATCCCGACGCACGGACGGCACAGGGGACGGTAAGCCCGTCGGCGATCGACAATATCTTGGACATCTATTACACGCAGAACGATTCGTCGCAGGAGCGGACCGCGCGGATCTCCTTCCGTTTTGTCGGCGGGGAGCCTCAGACGCTGATCCTGCGTCAGCACACCTCCTCCGCGACCGACGATCCCTATGTCGAAGGTCATGCCCGGGCGTGGGCCGAGCTTCCGGCCCGGGCCGAGTCGGCCGGTTACGTCTATGTCAGCCACTTCGCTTCGCTCGGGGGCCGCAGCGTGCGCAACTATTCCTACTGTTACGACCCTGCGCTGCACGTGGCCCGCTGGGTGGCCTATCCGCTCCATGCGGTCTATCGGGGGACGGTCGATCGTACCAACGAGTTCGCTTACGATCCGAAGATCGACTACTCGTGGCAGCCCGATCTCGGCTCCGGATCCTACCGGGGCAGCTACGACCGGGGCCATCAGCTCCCGTCGGCCGACCGCACCGCCACGCGCGATCTCAACCTGCAGACCTTCTATGCGACCAACATGACCCCGCAGCTCGACCGGCTCAATCAGGACATGTGGGCGCGGCTCGAAACCAAAGTGCGCAATCAGATGTGCAGCGACACGCTCTACGTGGTAACCGGCTGCTACTACGCCTCGACCACGACTACGACCACCGACCGCAACGGACTGGTGTGTCCCGTGCCGACCAACTATTTCAAGGTGTTGCTGCGCACCCGCAACGGCCAGACCGGCAAACGCATAGCCGACTGCTCGGCCGACGAACTGAAGTCGATCGGCTTCTGGGTCGATCAGCGCAGCTACGGCGATATAGAGCCGCCGGCATCCGTCTGCCGCAGTGTGGCCGAGATCGAGGAGCTGACCGGATTTACCTTTTTCCCGAATCTTTCCGAGGCGGCGGCCGAGGCTGTGAAAAGCCAGAACGCTCCCGCGCAGTGGGGGATTCAATAAACACCTTTTGACTTATGAAAAAACGAGTGATCTTTACGGGCGTGCTGCTGCTGGTGTGTGCGGCATGCTGTTTTGCTCAGAAGCCTTACAAGGTCGTCTTCTACAATCTGGAGAACTTCTTCGACACGATCAACGATCCGGAGACCCACGACGACGAGTTTACCCCCGAGGGTTCGAAGAAGTGGACCGAGGCCAAGTACGGCAAAAAGCTCTCGAATATCGAGCGCGTGCTCTTCGACATTGCCGCCATCGACCGGGAATATCCCGCTGTGATCGGCGTGTCGGAGGTGGAGAACCGCTCGGTGCTCGAGGATATCGTATCGACCCCCAGGATGCTGCCCGGCAACTACCGGATCGTGCACTACGATTCGCCCGACCCGCGCGGTGTCGATGTGGCGTTCCTCTACCGTCCTGATGTCTTCAAACTGGAGGGCAGCGAGGCGATCCGGACCGAAATCCCGGGTCTGCCCAACTTCCGCACGCGCGACATTGTGACCATGTGGGGCACCATCGAGGAGGAGCCTTTCTACTTCATGGTCGCCCACTGGCCCTCGCGCCTGGGCGGCAAGGAGGCCTCGGCTCCCCGCCGTGAGGCGGTCGGCGCGCAGATGCGCCGCATCGCCGATTCGGTGCGCGCGGCGAATCCCGCGATCAAGATCGTGGCGATGGGCGACTTCAACGACGACCCGACCGATGCGAGCATTCTGGAGTCGTTGGGTGCCAAGGCCAAGATGAAGGAGCTGCAGGAGGGCGATTTCTTCAATCCCTACTACGCGATGCTGCGTGCCGGGATGGGGACGCTCGCCTACGGCGATGCGTGGAATATCTTCGACAACATCGTCGTGTCGGAGAATCTGGCCGCCGGCGAACAGGAGGGGCTGAAACTGCTTCAGTCGCCCAACTCGAAGTTCTACGGCAACATATTCAGACAGAACTACATGATCCAGAAATCGGGGCGCTTCAAGGGTTATCCGCTGCGCACGTTCGTCGGCAATGCCTTCCAGGGCGGTTACAGCGACCATTTCCCCGTTTTCATCTATATCGGTAAATAAAACCCACTACGGATATGAAAAAAAGTTTACTAATCTTTGCATTGACCCTGCTCTCCTTGTCGGCCTTCGCGCAAACCGGCGGTTTCAAGGGCCGCGTCGTCTCCCGCGCGGGGCGTGTCGCGGTGGAAGGGGCGACGGTCTCCGTCTCTCCGGGCGGTCTGAGGGCGACGACCGACGGCCGGGGCGATTTCCTTTTCGAGAACCTCGACCCAGGCGAGTACACCCTCGAGTTCGAGGCCGGGGAGTTCGAACCCCTGACGCTGACGGTGCGGGTGGATCAGCTGGTGCGCGACCTCAATACGGTGGTGCTCGTGCCCGACGTGATGCAGGCGGCGCTGGATGACTCCGTATTCGCCGAGTTCGACACCGAGGGTGTCGGCGACGCACAGGCGCTGCCCTCGTCGCTTTCGGCCTCGAAGGATGTGTTCAACAACATTGCCTCCTACAAGTTCAGCGAGATGCGCTTCAACGTGCGCGGCTACGACTCGCAGTACGGCGATGTCTTTCTGAACGGCATCCGCTTCAACGACGCGATGACGGGCTACACCCCCTGGTCGCTCTGGAGCGGTCTGAACGATGCAACGCGCAACCAGGAGATTACCTCCGGCGCGGTTATTTCGGACTACGGTCTGAGCGGCATCGGCGGTACGACCAATATCAACGCCCGCGCCTCGCAGATCAACAAGGGGCTGCGCGTGAGCCTGGTCAATGGCAACTCGATGTACCGTTTCCGTGCGATGGTCAGCTACGGATCGGGCATGCTCGACAACGGCTGGTCCTACGCGCTGTCGGTTTCGACCCGTCAGGGAGGCAACTCCTACGTCGATGGCGTCTATTACAACGCCTACGGCTACTTCGCTGCGGCAGAGAAGGTCTTCAACTCGCGCCACCGGCTGGGACTCATGATTCTGGGCGCACCCACCGAGCGCGGAGCGCAGCAGGCATCGACGCAGGAGGTGTACGATCTGGTCGGCAACAACTACTACAATCCCAACTGGGGTTATCAGAGCGGCAAGATGCGTAACTCGCGCGTGCGCAACAACCACGAGCCGATCGCGATGGCCACCTATACCTTCGATGCCAACGAGCACACGCAGCTCAACGTGGCGACCTCGCTCCGCTTCGGCAAGAACGGATATTCGGCGCTCACGTGGTACGACGGTGCCGATCCGCGTCCCGACTACTACCGCTACCTGCCGAGTTACATGCTGCTCAACACCGATTCGTCCGATGCGGCCCATCTGGCAGCTCTGCGGGCCGATATGTGGATGCGCAACGAGGGCAATATCCGCCACTTCGACTGGGACGGCATGTACCAGACCAACATGAACTTCCGCAATGCCGACACCGAAGCTGTTTACGGTCCCGGCGCCCGTTCGAACTACATCGTCGAGGAGCGTCATGCCGATCAGCTCGACTGGAACCTTTCGGCGCAGATCTCGCGCACCTACAAGGACAACTCCCGCCTGACGGCCGGTGCCAACGTGCGTGTGAACCGCACCTGGTACTACGACGAGGTGAAGGACCTGCTCGGCGGCGACTACTACGTCGATGTCGATAAGTTCGCGCAGCGCGACTTCGGCGATCCGATCCTGGCGCAGAACGATATGGACTATTACGAGCGCTACGGCCATGCCAAGCCGGTCCGCGAGGGCGACAAGTTCTCCTACAACTACAAGGCCCACCTGCGTTCGGGCGGTGTCTGGGCTTCGTACGACGTGCGCTTCGGCGGTTTCGGCATGCGTCTGGGCGGCGAGCTGGGCGGTGTCTCCATGTGGCGCGAGGGACTCTGGCGCAAGGGCCTGTTCCTCGACAACTCGAAGGGCGATTCGGAGAAGCTCGAATATTTCGTCTATAAGGTCAAGGGCAACTTCGACTACGTGTTCTCGGCCAACCACCGTCTGGAAGCCAATGTCGCCGTGATGCAGAATGCTCCGACCTTCCAGTCGGCCTTCGTGTCGCCGCGCACCCGCAATTCGATCACTCCGGGACTCTCGCCCGAGAAGGTGTTCAGCGTAGATCTCTCCTACAACATGCGCTACGGCGACAACAAGTTCCGCGTGTCGGGATACTACACCAAGATCGACGACCAGTCGAAAGTGATCTCCTTCTACGACGACGTGCTGAAGTCCTACACCAACTTCGCGATGAGCGGCATCGACAAGCAGTACTTCGGCCTGGAGGTGGCAGCGTCGATTCCGATCTATAACGGTCTGGCGATCAACGGTGCGGTCAGCTGGGGCCAATATACCTACCGGTCGAATCCCAATTACGTGCAGATCGCCGACAACAGCGCCGAGGCTTTGAGCGAGGGTACCGTTTACTGGAAGGACATGCGCATCGAAAGCTCGCCCCAGCTGGCGGCCAACGTGGGACTCTCGTACCGCGGTCCGCGCAACATCTTCGCCTCGATCGACTTCAACTACTACGACAACATGTACCTGTCGATGAACCCGCTCTACCGTACGGACGACGTGCTGCTGCCGACCATGTCCGCCGAGCAGGTGCGGGCGCTGCGCAGCCAGGAGAAGTTCAAGGAGGCTTACACGCTCAACGCCAGCATCGGTAAGAACTGGTACATCCGGCGCAGCTATACGCTCGGTTTCAGCCTCGAGGTCAAGAATATCCTGAACAATCAGAACATCCGCACGGGCGGTTACGAGCAGATGCGTCTGCAGGCGGTCAAGGCCAACAAGGAGACGGTCGCCTATGAGAAGTTCCCCTCGAAGTATTTTTACATGTTGGGTACGACGTACTATCTGAATGTATATTTCCGGTTCTAACGATTCAATCCAGTGCAATTATGAGTAGATTAAAAGCAATATTTCTGGTCGTTGCGGCGAGTTTCTGCCTGAGCGGATGCTACAACGATTTCGATACGCCCGGTCCCGCACGGATCTGGACGGATGCGGACTTCAGCGACAGCCGGATCATCTCGATCAAGGAGCTGAAGGATATTTTCGAGACCGCCTATCCCGGTACGACGGGCATCGGTCAGTCACTGACCGTCACCGACGATCTGGTCATCCGAGGCAAGGTCATATCGAGCGATCAGAACGGTAACATTTACAAGTCCATGTACCTCTACGACGAGCAGAGCGAGTCGGCGATCGAGGTAAAGGTAACGTCGGGCTACTACATCAAGTATGCGCCCGGCCGCCTGGTTTACGTGCGGCTGAAGGGACTCGTGCTCGGCAACTACCGCTCGATGCTCAGCATCGGTGTGGAGTCGGCCAACGCCAGCTATGCCAACGGCAACATGGAGGACCGCATCACACTCGACAAACACCTCAAGCTCGGCGAGATGATCGGGATGACCTCGGCCGATACGCTGGTGGTTAGCTCCGCAAACTATTCGTCGCTTACCGATGCCTCGCTCGGCCGTCTGGTGCGTTTCGAAGGGGTGGCCAGCAAGTTCGGCAAGGCCAACTGGGGCTACCGGAACACTTTCCCCAACTATTTCGCCAACAGCACCTCCTTCGACCTCAATTCGCCCGGCTGGGAGGATATTCCCGAGTGGGCGACCTGGGCGGCGATGCGAGAGAATGAGCTGACGCACGAGAAGACCTACTATTACGGTTCGGCCTGGTTTACCTACGGGGATATCAATACCCTTGCAGGCAACTATGTCGTGCGTTCGAGCGGGTACAGCCGCTTCCGCGAGCGTCCGATTCCCGCCGACGGGCAGGTGGTCGATGTGACGGCTATCTACACCAAGTTCTCTCCGGGCAATGATTCGCAGGCAGCTTATCAGCTGTTGCTCAACCGGGTGGAGGACGTTGTGTCTGCCGAGTAGTTCGTGCCGGCCGGTGGGGGGGGGACCGCCGCCGGGCCGCATAACGGAGATGCCGGAGCAGTCTTTTCAGGCTGCTCCGGCGTTTTTTTGTCGGGTGCCCGATGCTTTCCGGAGTTCGGGGCGGTATTGCGGTTCGGCGGCGGTCGGTGCCCCGCCTCCGAGAGTTTTGTTCGGTGTCGGTCGGAGTGGAGTGGGAGTGGGAGTGGGAGTGGGAGTACAATCGGGCAGGGACGTACAGGGAAGCATTCGGGGGGACGTTCTTGCAGTGTCCGGAGGAACCGCGAGCTGGGGGCTGTCCGGTAACGGTGGACTGGCGGCTGCAGTCGGCCGAAGACGTTCGGATCCGGGGCTTAAAAACAAGCCACCCTGCAACATTTTCGTTGCAGGGTGGCGTTCGTCCGGAAACCCCGGTCTCGAAGGAGACCGGGGTTTTTAGTGCGGGGTTATTCGGCGGGCTGAGCCTCGGGGCGCATGATTACCTTGATCATGTTGCCGCTCTCGACGAGCTGCTTGGCCAGGTCGCGCACCTCGTCGTAGGTAATGCTGTTGAGCGTGCCGATGAAGTCGCGCACCGAGTTCTGGTCGAAGCGGTAGTATCCCTCGAGCAGGCTGGTCCACTGCATGTTGCTCTCGAGCGAGTTGGTAAAGGTCTTGGCCAGGTACTCGCGCGAACTCTCGATGTCGCTTGCCTTCGGACCCTCCTCGGCGATCTTGCGCAGCTCGGCGATGATGATCGGAGCCAGCTCGTCGGCCATCTGCTCGTTGGTGTCGAAGGTCATCTTCATGCTGATCTGCGAAACGGGCCGGTACTCCAGCTCGGGAGCCACATTGACACCGTACGTGCCGCCCTTCTCCTCGCGGATCGACTCGTGGTAGCGGTTGTTCAGCGAGAGCGTCAGCAGCAGCATGAGCTGGCGGTTGCGGATCGTATTCTCGGCATCGCACGTGAAGAGGAACATTTCCGACACTTTGGGCTGGAGCATCGCCACGCGGAAGTCCTTCTCGACTTCGCCTGCGGCCTTGCGCACGTTGTCGTCCGTGAAACGGAGCTGCGTCTTCGATGCGGGGATCGAGCCGATGTATTTCTCGACCAGCGGCTTGAGCGTCTCGGGATCGACGTTGCCGACGAACGTGAACGTGAAGTTGTTCGCGCCGGGGTAGAGTGTCTTGTAGATGGCGGGCAGCTGCTCGAACGAGATGCCGTCCATCATCTCCATCGTGGCCTCCTGACGACGGGGGTTATCGCCGTAGATGGCCTTGGTGCTATATATCGCCATCAGGTAGTCGGGATTCGAGGTCAGGTTCTT
>JAIEHQ010000029.1 GCA_029065825.1 Alistipes sp. | reverse complement strand
GGTGCTTCACAAGCGCGGCCTCTCGACGGCCGTCGGCGACGAGGGCGGTTTCGCTCCTGCGCTGAAGGGCACGGAGGATGCGCTCGATGCGATCATCGAGGCGATCCAGGCCGCAGGCTACAAGCCGGGCCGCAAGTGCGAGGGCGGCGACGTGGCGATCGCCATGGACTGCGCTTCGTCGGAGTTCTTCGCCGACGGTGTGTACGACTACACCAAATTCGAAGGCGCTGCGGGTGCCAAGCGCACGTCGAAGGAGCAGGTCGAGTACCTGAAGGGACTCGTCGCCAAATACCCGATCGACTCGATCGAGGACGGCATGTCCGAGAACGACTGGGAGGGCTGGCAGCTGCTGACCGCCGAGCTGGGCGACAAGTGCCAGCTCGTCGGCGACGACCTGTTCGTGACCAACGTCGATTTCCTGCGCAAGGGCATCGAGATGGGCTGCGCCAACTCGATCCTGATCAAGGTAAACCAGATCGGCACGCTGACCGAGACGCTCGATGCCATCGAGATGGCCCACCGCGCCGGCTACACCTCGGTAACGTCGCACCGCTCGGGCGAGACGGAGGATTCGACCATCGCCGACATTGCCGTCGCGACCAACTCGGGTCAGATCAAGACCGGCTCCATGTCGCGTTCGGACCGCATGGCCAAGTACAACCAGCTGCTCCGCATCGAGGAGGAGTTGGGCGACGAGGCGATCTACGGTTATACGAAAGTATATCGCAAGTAATCGCCCCGAAATCCGATTACACAAAAGAGGCATCGCATTCCTGCGATGCCTCTTTCGCATTCCGGAGAGGACAACGACTCCGCGCGACTCCTCCCAACACTTCCCGACACGACAGGCACGGCACCCCCGTCGCACAGCGCCGGAAACGGCAAGAGTCGGTCTCACGAAAAAGCCCCGGCCGGAGCGAAGTCGCGGCAGGGGCGTAAAAAAGGACATGTCGGAAGAGACATTCCGATCAGACGGTCATGATCTCCTTCTCCTTGCGTTCGACGATCGCGTCGAGCGATTTGGTAAATTTCTCGAGGAGCTTCTGCACCTGGGTCTCGCCATCCTTCGACTCGTCTTCGGGCATACCCTCCTTCTGGGCCTTCTTGAACGACTCGACAGCGTCCCGGCGGGCATTGCGCAAGCTGATGCGCCCGGTCTCCGCCTCCTGGCGCACCTGCTTGACCAGCTCCTTGCGGCGCTCCTCGGTCAGCGGGGGAATCGACAGGCGGATCTGCTCGCCGTTGTTCGAGGGCGTGAGGCCGATATTGGAGTCGATAATGGCCTTCTCGATGGCGCGGATCAGGTTCTTCTCCCAGGGCTGAATCAGAATGGTCTTGGCATCGGGTACCGTGACGCTCGCCACACCCGAAATCGGAGTCTGCGACCCGTAATAATCGACGAACACGCCGTTGAGCACCGTCGTCGATGCCTTGCCAGCACGAATGTTGAGCAGCTCCTCTTCGAGGTGGTCGATAGCCTTCTGCATGCGGTCGGAGGCTTCGGAAAGAATGGTTTTGGTATCCATAATGTCTATCTGTTTGATTGTTATTCGTCAGTTTCGAGCAACGACTCGATCCGGGCGACCAGCGCATCGAACTCCTCGGCCTCGTAGCCGATGAGCGTCTCGACGATCCGGCCGTCGCGCCCGATCAGGAAGTTGCGTGGAATGGCGGTGGCGGCGTAGCGCCCGAAGATCTTCTCGTCGGGATCGAGTCCCATCGGGAAATCGTACCCCGTGCGCTCGCGGAAAGCGGCCACCTCCTCGCGGCTCTCGCCCCGCGCCACGGGCAGGAAGACGAAGTCGTCGCAGCCGGCGAAACGGGCGACGATCTGCTCCGGCACGCGGGCCAGCTCCTCGCGGCAAGGAGGGCACCAGGTCGCCCAGAAGTTGAGCAGCACGACCTTGCCGCGCAGACTCGACAGCGTAAAGGTGCTGCCGTCGAACATTTCCACCCGGAAATCGGGGGCCGCCTCGCCCGCCTTGACGCGTGTCGCCGCCTCGGCCTCAGCCATCTGGTCGCCGGCCGGCTGCTCCGCACCCTGCGCCGGACCGGCCGCCGGAGACTCCGAAAGTCCGTCGGGCAGCATCCAGATCAGCACCAGGACCGCGACGAGCAGCCCCACGAGCAGCAGCAGCCGTTTGTTATTGGGTTTTCTGCGTTGAACGATCATGACGAATCCTCATTATTAAAGTTTCACGACGGTACCGATCTTCTCGCCGGCCAGCACGCGCGCCAGGTTGCCCGGGGTATCCATGTCGAAGACGATGATCGGCAGCCCGTTCTCGCGGCAGAGCGTGAAAGCGGTCAGGTCCATGACCTTCAGGTTGCGGCGATAGACCTCGTCGAAAGTTATCTCGTCGAACTTCTCGGCCGAGGGGTCCTTTTCCGGATCGGCGGTATAGATGCCGTCCACACGGGTTCCCTTGAACATCGCGTCGGCCTCCACCTCGATGCCGCGCAGGGCCGAAGCCGAGTCGGTCGAGAAGTAGGGGTTCGACGTACCGCCGCCGATGATGACCACATAGCCCGCCTCGAGGTATTCGAGCGCGCGGGCCTTCGAGTAATATTCTCCGATCGGCTCCATGCGGATCGAGGTCAGCACCCGGGCCTTCACGCCGTTGTCTTCGAGCGCCGACTGCAGGGCCAGCGAGTTGATGATCGTGGCGAGCATACCCATCTGATCGCCCTTCACGCGGTCGAATCCCCGGCGGGCGCCCTGCAATCCCCGGAAAATGTTGCCGCCACCGATGACGATCGCGATCTGCACGCCCGAACGCACCGCATCGCGGATCTGCTCCGCATAGGAGTGGAGCACCTCGGTCGAGAGACCGTATTTCTGTTCGCCCTGCAGCGATTCGCCGCTGAGTTTCAAAAGTATTCGGTTGTATTTCATGGCCGGAACTGTTTTTGATAATGCGAAGATAGTAAAATTTCGAGAAATATCGTTTTTTCGTCGTATCTTTGCCCTACTTTATGACGTGCACGGACCATAATCTGCTCTACCGCATCGACTCTCCGGACGACCTGAAGAAGCTCTCCGAAGCCGAGTTGCGTCTCTATTGCGATCAGCTGCGCCAGTACATCATCGAACAGTGCTCCGCCAATCCGGGGCATCTGGCTTCGAGCCTCGGGGCGGTGGAGCTGACCGCAGCGCTGCACTATGTCTTCGACACGCCCCACGACAAGATCGTTTGGGACGTGGGGCATCAGACCTATGCCCACAAGATCATTACGGGCCGGCGCGAAGCCTTCCGCACCAACCGCAAGCTGAACGGCATCAGCGGTTTTCCGCGCATGGCCGAGAGTCCCTACGACGCTTTCGGCGGCGGGCACGCCTCGGTATCGATCTCCGCGGCGTTCGGCATCGCCAAGGCAGCGGCCCTGCGGGGCGAGAAGCGGCAGACGATCGCCGTGATCGGCGACGGTTCCATGACCGGAGGTCTCGCTTTCGAGGGGCTGAACAATGCCGGAGCCGACCGCGACACCGACCTGCTGGTCATCCTCAACGACAACAACATGGCCATCGACCAGGCCACCGGAGCACTGAAGAGCTACCTGGTCAAGATCTCCACCTCGCGGCGCTACAACGCCTTCAAACGCCGGCTCTGGCGACTGCTGGCCCACAAGCCCCCGCTGCTGAAAATATGCCAGATCGCGGGCAACGCCGTCAAGCAGGGCCTGCTGCGCAACAGCAACCTGTTCGAGAGCCTCAACTTCCGCTACTTCGGTCCGATCGACGGACACGACCTGCCGGAGCTGATCCGCGTACTCGGCGCCCTGCGCCGGATCGAGGGTCCCAAGCTGCTCCACGTCATGACCGTCAAGGGCAAAGGATACAAGCCGGCCGAGTGCGACAAGCCGGTATGGCACGCCCCGGGCCGCTTCAACCCCGCCACGGGCGAACGGATCGTCAGCCGCAGTGCGACTGACCGCTACCAGGATGTTTTCGGGCAGACGCTGGTCGATCTGGCCCGCGCCGACGACCGGGTGGTCGGCATCACGCCGGCCATGCCCTCGGGCTGCTCGATGAACCTGCTGATGCGGCAGATGCCCGAGCGCTGCTTCGACGTGGGCATCGCCGAAGGCCACGCCGTGACCTTCTCGGCAGGGCTGGCGGCAGCGGGCATGATCCCCTTCTGCAATATCTATTCGAGCTTCATGCAACGGGCCTACGACAACGTGATCCACGATGTCGCCCTGCAGCGGCTCCCCGTCGTGCTCTGCCTGGACCGCGGCGGACTGGTCGGCGAAGACGGAGCCACGCACCACGGCGCGTTCGACCTGGCGTACTTCGCGACGGTCCCCGACCTGGTGGTCGCAGCGCCGATGGACGAGGGGGAGCTTCGCAACATGATGCACACCGCCCTGCACTCAGGCGTACCTTTCGCCATCCGCTACCCGCGCGGAAACGGAGCGGGAGCGCCCTGGCGCGACGCGCCGTTCGTCCGGCTCGAAATCGGCCGGGGCCGGCAGCTGCGCATGGGCGCAGGCGATCTGGCGGTCGTGACCGTCGGCACGACCGGCAACGAGGCGGCAGCGGCGCTCGACCGGCTGCACGAAGAGGGGATCGAGGTCGCCCACTACGACCTGCGTTTCGCCAAACCGCTCGACGAGGAGCTGCTGCGCGAGGCGGGCATGCGCCACCGCCGGATCGTGACCGTCGAGGACGGAGCGCTGCGCGGCGGCGTGGGCGAGGCGGTAAGCGCTCTCTTCAACCGCTGCGGCCTCACGGTCTCCGTCACGAATCTGGGTATCCCCGACCGTTTCATCGAGCACGGCTCGCTGCCCGAGCTCAAGGCCCTGTGCGGCTACGACGCGGAGGGAATCTATCGCACGCTGAAAAATCTCGCACAACCGGCCGACTGACCTTCGGTTTCGGTACGAAACGTGCAATGACACCCTTAAAAATCATCGAGGGTGTTCGTTCGGAAATTCATAGGATCGTTGCTCGTAATCGGGTGGTGCACGGCGGAACTTTTCGCCGCACAGCCCGATGCGGCGGCGGTGTCGGCACAGGAGTGCACCCCGTTTTTCGCCTGCATGGAGGGGTGCTGGTACCCGATCGCCCGCACCACGGCGGACCGTCGCGACAAACTGGGCGATGTCCGGCTCGTCTATCACTTCCGCGAGGACGGGTCGTTCGACCTGAGGGTCGAGGGTGTGGACGGACTGACCGGCAAAACGGTCCGCATCGTCCGCCAGGGACGCATGACGGCGGGCGGCAGCGACCTGAAGATCGTGGCCTGCGACCCGGGACACCGATGGGCCGTCGTCGAAACGGGCCGGCACCTCTGGATCCTGGCCCGGGAGCCGCAGCTCCCGGTTCCGACACTCAACCGCACGCTGCGGATCGCCCGCAGGGAGGGATTCGACACGGAGCGGCTCCATTTCGTCGATCAGCGCCGCACGATCGAAGCCCTCGGCACGCAGCTTACTCGATGATGCGGCGGTTCATCAGCGCATGCGTGATGGTCAGCTCATCGACATACTCCAGCTCGTCGCCGAAGCCGATGCCCCGCGCGATGGAGGTAACCTTTACCTCCGGGAAGCGGCGCAGGCGGTTGAGCAGATAGAAGAGCGTGGTCTCGCCCTCGACCGAGGTCGAGATGGCCAGAATGACCTCCCGCACCGCTCCCGACGCAACCCGCTCCAGCAGCAGGTCGATCTTCAGATCGGACGGAGCCACCCCCTGCATCGGAGAAATCACCCCTCCCAGCACATGATAAAGCCCCCGGTACTGCCGGGTCTTCTCGATCGAAAGCACGTCGGCGACCTGCTCCACCACGCAAATGGTCGCACGGTCGCGTTCGGCATCGGCGCAGATCGGGCAGATCTCGCCGTCCGAAAGATTGTTGCACCGGGCGCAGTATCGGATCTCGCGGCGGAACCGATCGATGCTGCGGGTCATCTCCGCCACCGACTCCGGCTCCATGCGCAGCATATGGATCGCCAGGCGCAGGGCCGTGCGGCGTCCTATTCCCGGCAGCTTGGACAACTCGCCGGTCACGTCTTCAAGCAATTTGGACACTTTGGTTCTCTGTTCGACTGTAAAACACACAACGCGGATCACTCGCCGGCATCGGCCGCAGGACGCACCGTCGCGCCGACCCGCTCCAACTTCGCCTGCTCCATCCATCCGCGCTTGCCGTCGGCGATGGTTATCTCGCACCACGCCCCCAGTTCGCCGGAGATCTCGACCGTCGTTCCCTCATGGAGAACGAACAGATCGGTCGCCGAACGGTCGGGCGAGCTCTTGACGGCGACGGACTCGGCGAGCACCACCGCCGTCGCATTGCGCAGGCGCTCCCGCCTATCGGACGAAGCGAAGCAGAAGGTCGCGAAAGCCAGCAGCAGCAGCGCGCACGCAGCATAGAATCCCGTCTTGCGCCAGAGCAGGCGGCGCGACAGCAGGAAGAGCAGCACCGCCGCCAGCAGACCGCCCAGCGCCGCCAGCGAGCAGACCGCCCAGGCCGTGCCGCTCAGCAACGCGCGGCATTCGCGCAGCCATCCGGTCAGAAAGAACTCCGGCACCGCCTCGATGCGGTCTTTCGTCATCCGTTCGGCGACCCGGAGGTTGTAGCGGGCATCCTCGCTCCCGGGATCGAGCGCCAGCGCCCGGCGGTAACTGAGAATGGCCCGGCCGAGGCTCCCCTCCTTGAACCGGGCGTTGCCCAGGTTGTAATAGAGCTTTCCCGACTGAAGCCCCTCGGCGGCGATCCGCTCGTAAAGGGCGGCAGCCGTGCGGAAATCGTTGTTGATATAGGCGGTATTGGCCCGGTCCCACAGCGCGTCGGCCGAGCAGACGCAGGCCTCCGCCGCGACACCGCAGGCCGGGGTCTCCGTCCGTTCCGCGGAATCCTCCGGCTCGCCGGCATCCGCCCCGAAAGGCATCGCTGCGGCGCAAAGAGCCAGCAGCATCGTTATGAGGTATCGTCTCATGGCATCAGCGTTTGATGATGGATTCGATGCGGGAGATCAGTTCGAGTCCCTCGCGATATACGTCGTTCATTCCGACCGACGCGGCCGGCGAATACTGCGCCTCGTCGCAGCGGGCGATCAGGTCGGAGAAGAGCTGCGCGTCCTCGGACGAGGCACCCCGCTTGTAAAGCTCCTCGCGCACGTTCTCCTTGGTCAGATTGGCCACCGGAATGTTGAACTTGTCGCCCATGTACCCCCACAAGGCCCGCAGCATCTCCTCGTAGAAAGCATGCTGCCGCCGCTCCTCCATGTAGCCGCGCGCCGCACGGAACCGCTGCACGGCCACCTTGTTGGCCCGCCGGCCCCGGATCAGCGCCGCATTCTGGTTGTCGCGGATCCGCTTGCGCAGCAGCACGTAGGCACCCGCGAAGAGCAACACGATACCGGCCAGCAGAAGGAAGTAGGTCCCGCTGAAGAGGAACGGCTCGCGCACCGCATGCAGGCGGGGGCGGCCCAGCCGGATGAACCGGATGTCCTCGCCGAGCAGCTGCACCTCCTCCTTCGACAAACCCCTGCTCGCGTAGTTTCCGCCGCCGCTGCCGTCGGGCGTGATCTCCAGCGGGAAGGCGGGCGAAGGCAGCGTGACGTACTCGCGCCGCTCGGGACTGAAATAGACGAACTGCACCGAGTCGATGCGGTACTCGCCTTCGGCACGGGCGATGAACGGATACTCGAATTGCCGGTAACCGGAAGCTCCCGAAGCCGAAGTGTTGATCTGTTCGGTGGTCTTGACACCGTATTGCTCGAACGAAGCGGGCAGCACCAACTTCGGAGCCTGCACGAAGGAGAGATTGCCCTGCCCCGCGATCCGGATCGTGTAGGTGCCCGCAGAATTGGCCGCCAGCTGCGACTGCGACAGCGAGGCCTCCATCGTAAAGCGCCCCACCGCACCGGTAAAGCCCTCGGGAGCTCCCGCCGGCAACTCCCGCACGGCGATCTCCACGCGCGGGGTACGCAGCTTGCGCCGCACGTTATAGACCTCCTGCCCGCCGAAGAAGGGATCCATCCCGCGCCGCGACTGCACCACCACCTGCCCCACGGCCGTGATCGCCGCCGGCTCGACGGCGAGCGTACCCGACTGCTGCGGATAGAGCAGGCACTCCTTTACCACGAGCGATTCATAGACCTTCCCGTCGAGGGTCTCGCGCTGCCACTCGGCATTGCCCACGTCGATATCCTGAGCCCAGAATCCGTCGAAAGCGGGGAAGCGCACCTCCTCGAAGCCGACGATTGGGACGCGGCGATAGAGTTTGAAGGTCGCCAGCAAAGGCTCGCCCTTGAAAACCGACCGTTTGGACAGACGCACCCGCAGCTGCAGGTCGTCCTTTCCGATACGCTCCTGCGCCTCGTCCTGATGTCCGGCGCTCCGCTCGGCGGCGGCCGGGCTGCCGTCCGACACCTCGATCGCGACCGGCCGGGTCCTGTAGGTCGTGCCATCCACCTCGACCGAAGCGGCTCCGATCGAGAAGTTGCCGCGCCTGTCGGGCAGCAGCACATAGGTAATGGTGTAATTGACGCTCTTGGTCATCGACCCGTTGATGATCTGGATCGAATGGCCCTGCGCGACGACCGGTCCGGCCAGCACCGCGAAGTCCGCGAAATCGGGTGCCCGGAACGTCCCTTCGTCGGGCGGAACGTTGAGTGAAAACTCCACCCGGAAGCTCTCACCCTCCGCCACGATCATCGGAGCGCTGGCTCTGAAAGTGACCTCGTCGGCCCTTGCTCGGGAGCCGACGAAGATCAGCATGCACAGTGCGAGAATTATTTTCGGAAAAAAAACTTTCATCGACCGTATCTATCGTTGTTGGCCCTATAGAACGACAGGGCCGGATCGTTTAGTGTTTGAAATCGGCGAAAAAATCGTTGCCCTTGTCATCGACGATAATGAACGCCGGGAAGTTCTCGACATAGATCTTGCGCACGGCCTCCATGCCCAGTTCGGGGAAATCGACCACCTCGACCGACTTGATCGAGTTCTTGGCAAGGATCGCCGCCGGACCGCCGATCGAGCCGAGGTAGAAGCCGCCGTGCTTGCGGCAGGCATCGGTCACCTCCTGCGAACGGTTGCCCTTGGCCACCATGACCATCGAGCCGCCCTGCGACTGGAACAGATCGACATAGGGGTCCATACGCCCTGCGGTGGTGGGACCGAAGCTGCCCGAGGCCATGCCCTGCGGCGTCTTGGCCGGACCGGCGTAATAGACCGGATGCTTCTTGAAGTATTCGGGCATCGGCTCGCCCCGGTCGAGCATCTGCTTGATGCGGGCGTGGGCGATGTCGCGGGCGACGATGAGCGTACCCCGCAGGTTGAGCCGCGTGCGGATCGGATAGCGGGTCAGGATCTCGCGCACCTTGTCCATGCCTTCGTCCAGGTCGATATCGACGGCGGGAGCCATGCCCGGAGCCTCCTTCGGCAGGAAGCGGGCGGGATTCTTCTCCAGCTCTTCGAGAAAGATGCCCTCCTCGGTGATCTTGCCCTTGATGTTGCGGTCGGCCGAGCAGCTCACGCCGATGGCCACCGGGCAAGAGGCCGCATGGCGCGGAGCGCGGATCACGCGCACGTCGTGCACGAGGTATTTGCCGCCGAACTGCGCGCCGATGCCGCTCTCGCGGCAGATGCGGAGAATCTTCTCCTCCCACTCCAGATCGCGGAAGCAGCGGCCGCCCTCGTTGCCCGAGGTGGGCAGCTCGTCCAGGTAGCCGGCCGAAGCCTTCTTGACGGTGGCCAGACACATCTCGGCCGACGTGCCGCCGATGCAGACCGCCAGATGGTAGGGCGGGCAGGCCGAGGTACCGAGGTCCTTGATGTGGGTGCGGAAGAACTCCGTGAGCGACTCCTCGTTGAGCAGCGCCTTGGTCTGCTGGTAGAGGAAAGTCTTGTTGGCCGAGCCGCCTCCCTTGGTAATGAAGAGGAACTTGTACTCGTTGCCCCGGGTGGCGTAGAGGTCGATCTGGGCCGGCAGGTTGGTGGCGGAGTTCTTCTCGTCGGTCATCGTGAAGGGCACCACCTGCGAATAGCGCAGGTTGCGCTCCTTGTAGGTCTCATAGACCCCGCGCGAGATGCACTCCGCGTCGTCCGCACCGGTATAGACATCCTCGCCTTTCTTGCCGATGCAGATAGCCGTACCGGTATCCTGACAGGTGGGCAGCTCGCCCTCGGCCGCGACGACCTGGTTGAGCAGCATGGTGTAGGCCACGAAGCGGTCGTTGTCGGAGGCCTCCGGATCGTCCAGAATGGTCCGCAGCTTCTCCAGATGCGAGGCCCGCAGGTAGAACGACACGTCGTTGTAGGCCTCGCGGGCCAGCAGTTCGAGTCCCCGGGGGTCGATCTTGAGCATGCGCCGACCGGCGCACTCGACCGTTTCGACATACTCTTTGGTCAGCAGACGATACCGCGTGTTGTCCCGCTCGAGGGGCAGCGGCTCCTGATAGATGAATTCCGACATAGCAACTATTTTTTATTGTTTTCCTGTTTCTCCTGATCGCCTCCGCTCCCGCGCTTGCGGCGAAAGTCCCGAGGTTGTGCAAAAATAGTAAACAATTCAGAATTATCCCCTCCCCGGCCGCTTTTCTTTTCCTCATTTATCAGAAAACCGCTCCGCTTCGGGACGACACCGCCGCGAAGACGCTCTTCGCCGGCCGAGATGCCGGACGCGTACGCCGCGGCCTACTCCGCATCTTCGCCTCGCTCGGCCGCAGCCCGGTAATCGTCATCGGTAAAGGTATAGACCCAGCGGCACCGCATGGGCGCACGATCCTGGAAATCGGGCGTGTAGTTGCATTCGAGCGAAGGATCGCACGGGACAGGACCCGATGCCTGCAACCGCACATACCGCGCAGAGGTGCCGTCCTCATAGGCGACCGCAACGGCCCAGATGCACTCCGAAGGAGCGGGGCAATGGGCCATCCCGCCCTCGATCTCCTCCGTCTCGATGCTCCGGCCCGGGGCGAGCGTCGTCTCCCGAAGCAGGAAATCGCCCCGGGCATCCTCGACCGACAGCACGACCGGCCGGCTGCCCTCGTTGCACCAGACGAAGCGGCTGAACCCGGCGTAATCGACCATCTCCTGCTCGCAGCCGCAGAGCAGCATGCCGACCAACAAAACGAACAATTTTTTCATAGACAGCGATTATTTCCGGCAATATAATAAAAATCATCGGAAAAACCGCATTTTCCGTCTTTCTTTCCGCAGCTCCGCACCGCACTCCTCCGGGAATCGGACCGTCCGCGCAAATATATCGAAGGCCTCCCGTGTCGGGTTTGCGGAATTTTTCTTATCTTTGGCTTCATCTTAGATACTTCAGGCCCGGCATGATCAAGCCAATGCTTGCTTCTGCACCCCGACTTTTCGTATCTTTGTTGAAAACAAGCGACAGAACTTCGCAACCGATTCTTAAAAATTATAAATTATGGTCTCTTTCAAGGAACTGGGTCTGGTAAACTCGCGCGAGATGTTCGCCAAAGCCATCGAAGGCGGTTACGCCATTCCCGCATTCAACTTCAACAACATGGAACAGATGCAGGCGATCGTGCAGGCCTGCGTCGAGTGCTCGTCGCCGGTCATCATGCAGGTGTCGTCGGGCGCCCGCAAGTACGCCAATCCCACCATCCTGCGCTACATGGCCCAGGGCGCCGTGGAGTACGCCAAGCAGCTGGGCAAGAACATCCCCATCGTGCTCCATCTGGACCACGGCGACACGTTCGAACTCTGCAAGGACTGCATCGACATGGGCTTCTCGTCGGTCATGATCGACGGCTCGCACCTGCCCTACGAGGAGAACGTCGCACTGACGCGCCGCGTGGTGGAATATGCCCACCAGCACGACGTGACGGTCGAGGGCGAGCTGGGCGTGCTGGCCGGTGTCGAGGATGAGGTATCGGCCGAGCACCACACCTACACCCGTCCCGAGGACGTGGAGGACTTCGTGAAGAAGACCGGCGTGGACTCGCTGGCCATCTCGATCGGCACCTCGCACGGTGCCAACAAGTTCAAGCCCGAGCAGTGCACCCGCAACGCCGACGGGGTGCTCGTGCCGCCCGAGCTGCGGTTCGACATTCTGGAGGAGATCGAAAAACGCATCCCCGGATTCCCGATCGTGCTGCACGGATCGTCGTCCGTACCGCAGGAGTACGTCCACATCATCAACACGCACGGCGGAGCGCTGAAGGATGCCATCGGCATTCCCGAGGAGCAGCTGCGCCGCGCCGCCAAGAGCGCCGTCTGCAAGATCAACATCGACTCCGACAGCCGCCTGGCGATGACCGCCGCCGTGCGCAAAGTCATGGTCGATAAACCCGCCGAGTTCGATCCCCGCAAGTACCTGGGTCCCGCACGCGACGAGATGAAGAAGCTCTACATGCACAAGTGCGAGCACGTGCTCGGCTCGGCCGGCAAGGCATAAAGCCCCGTCCACACGGCCGTTCCCGCCCCTGCGAGGCGGAAAGCGCCGCACACAAAACAAACGTTTCCACCGGGCCGGAATCCCTCGAGGTTCCGGCCCGGTTGTTGCATCCGCCCTCCGAAAAACCGTTTTCGCCATGCAACACCGCTACCGCCTCACACACGATCCCGTCCGCTGCCGCTACGCCTTCGATCTGAGCGACGGAAAGGCCGTAATCGACTACGAACCCCGCGACGAGCGGACCGTGATGCTCGTACACACGGGCGTGCCGCCCCGCCACGAGGGCCAAGGCATCGCCTCCGAACTCACGGAAGCGGTGCTGACCGACCTCGAAGCCAGGGGGATGAAGATCGTCCCCTGCTGCCGGTTCATCGCCAGCTACATCAGGCGGCATCCCCGCTGGGAGAGGATCCTGGCCGAAAAATAATCGCCCCTCCCGAATTAATCCCACCGAAATTTGGCCGTTTGCCGGAAAAATCATTATCTTTGTCGGCCGAAGGAGAGGTGCTCGAGTGGTTGAAGAGGCGCGCCTGGAAAGCTCGTATACGTCTCAAGCGTATCAGGGGTTCGAATCCCCTTCTCTCCGCAAAACAAACTGACAACCAGCAAAATACCCGACTTTTCAGTCGGGTATTTTTTTATCTCTGCGATACGGCATTCGCATCGGAGCAGTCATCCGAATTCCTTTCGCTCGCCGCATGGACTCGGCCTCGCTGCCCGCCATCGTGAAGTCGCCCGAACGGACAACGGCATCTACCGCCGGCAATTTACCGAGCCGACGGCGTGCACCGCGGGTATCAGTATATGGAGAATGGATTTTATCATCACTCCGCCCATATTTTAAGTTTCTCATTCATAATTACACATTACCCTGTCGCAAAAATACAAAAACTATATACCCACAAAGCAGCAACGTTGTTCTCTTTCGGCTGTATGAATGGGCGATGCAATTTCGCAGTCATAGCCACGAAACGAAAATAAAAGCGTGCGCGAGTTGAGATCGTCGTTAAAAAGTCCGACGAATGCCAGCACATGAAGCGCCGCACGCCGCAACGACTCGAAAAAAGCACCCCGCCCCGACTGTGTAGTCGGGACGGGGTGGATGCCGAAACCTATGCTCTCCGGGAACGTCGCAGCCCGGGCTGCGGCAAACCTCCGCAGCGGCCTATTCTCCTACGACCCAGCGCAGGGAGATATGGTTGTTTCCTTTGGCTTTCAACACGAAAGGCTCCTGTCCGCGTGCCACCTCGATGGTCAGCAGATCGGGTGCACCGCCATCGGTATAGCTCGCCACGAGCGTCGCCTCAAACCCTTCGCGGACGGGTCCCACCGCATAGCGGCAACTCCCCTCCCGAGGGACGACAGTGACATAGCTGGTCTCGCCGGCTTCGTCCGTGAAACCCATCCGGATCTCCCGTTCCGACTCAGCCACGACCGAATAGCGGACATAATAACGATCGTCGGAGGCATCGTCGCTGTTGCAGGCGACGCATCCGGCTCCGCAGCAGAGCAGCAGCACAAGCTGCCGCAACATTTTTCGCATCATAACAGATCTTTTTTGTAAAACGACCCCAAAGATAGGGAAAATCCGGCGACATTATTACCGCATTGCCGGAAAAAATGATTATATTGCCATTCGCAACAAAAACGCTCTACCATGAAGCACCTTGCATTCCGCCTGCTGCTGCCGCTGCTGCTGGCGGCAGCAGCGGCGACTTTTGCCGGCAACCGCTCCGGACGCAGCCTGTTCCGCACCTCGGCATGCTTCGACCTGCTGGCGAGCATCCAGCACTGCGACAAAGTGTTGCAGCACACGGAATACTTCGGCCGTCTGGCCGACGACTCGCTGTTCACGGCCTGCGCCGACGAAATCAACGAACGGCTCAGGGCTTCGACACTCTGCAACTTCTACCACCGCTTCGGAGGCGACAAGGACAATTTGCACGCCTGCGTCCGGTTTTTCGAGTCTCTCCCGCCTGCCGATACCACGCACGCCGCCTGGACGCAACAGATCGTGGAGCTGCGACCGCAGCTGCACTACGTGCTGGCCACCCTCTGCGAGAACGGATTCGAAGATTACTGGAAGACGACGGTGCGTCCCCGCCTCGAAGAGAAAATCGACAACTACCCGATCGCAGCGGAGACGCTGGAGCAGATCCACCGGACCATCAACCGACTCGCGGGACCGCAGGCGCTGCCCGAGGAACTCTCGAAAATCTACGTGCTCGACATCGACAACGCTTTCTCTCTGGCCGACGAATCGTTCTGCTGCACCTACCGGATCATCGACCGGGAGATGGAGCGCAAGCTGCGACTCAATTTCCTCAATATCTACATCCACGAAAACCTCCACCGGCTTCCGCTGTCGGAAGAATCGATCGCCCGCCTCGACGAATTGGAGAAGCAGGACGGTTTCTACCGCACACAGGAGGCTGTCGCTCGCTCCCACCGCGAAGGAAGGAACGAAGCCTTCATCGTGGCGGCCGAAGTATATCTCTCCCACGCACTGGGACTCCGGGATGCCCGCAACGTTTACGACGAATTTCGCGAATACGTCGGCGGCAGTCTGGTGCTGGCACCGATCGTATATGTCCACCTGGATTCAAAAGCATCCGACCAGTCGTTCGACGACTTCATCACGGGACTCTTCGTTTCGGGAAAAATCGCGGCAGGACGGGTAAGGGAGCAATACGAACAGGCGATGGCCGAATTGCGACGCTCCGCCACCCAGCCCCGCCAAGAAACCGCTCCATGCGAATAGCACAACCCTCCTTCCACCCGCAAGACAAAGACCGCAACCGACAGACAGCCGCACCGACAAAGGAAAAGTCCCGACCTCGAAGTCGGGACTTTTCCTTGTAAAATGTGGACCCAGAGGGGCATGATCCCACGACCTTCGGATTATGAGTCCGCTGCTCTAACCGACTGAGCTATGGGTCCTTCCTCGCCGAATAACTTCGACAGGTCCTGCAAAAGTACGAAATCCGCACGGATTCGCCAAATAAAAGCCCGATTTTTCTTGCAGCGCAGACGAACGGACGGAGGATGCGAAGAGCTGCGCCTCGCCGATGCTTGCCGCCGAGAACGTCCGGGACGACTCCGCCCCTACTGCGGAAAAGAGCGGCACCGATCCTTTTTCGGGTCTTCTACTTCGTTGATGGCACGCCGGTCGGGGCATAATCGAACCCCGGGTTTGCTTCCGCGCCCGACTTTCGTATCTTTGCGGAAAATATCGTCCGATGCTCCGCTTTCTGTCGCTTCTCACGCTGCTGCTTCCGCTCTGCCTCCCCGCAAGCGGAGCACGTCCGCTCCGCATCGCGCTCGTCCAATGCCATCCGCCCGGCACGGAGGTCGCCGCCACCCTCGATGCCCTCGAAGGCCGGATCCTCCGCCGCTGCCGCCGCGCCGACCTGATCGTACTGCCCGAACTGTTCGCCACAGGCTGCCGCATGACCCGGGACGGCATCGGCTTCAGCCGTGCTGAGGCAGCCCCCTGCTACGACACCATCCGCACACGGATGAGCCGCTGGGCCGCACGCACCGGAGCGACGGTAATCGGATCGGCCGTATTTTTCGACGGAGAACGATACTACAACCGCCTGATCGCGGCCCATCCCGACGGCGGATTCTCCCACTACGACAAGCACAACGTATTCAAGCGGGGCGGCTTCACACCGGGGGAAGAGCGGCTGACCCTCTGCTGCCGGGGCGTGCGCGTCGTCCCGATGATCTGCTACGACCTGCGCTTCGGCCAGTGGTCCCGGCGCAGCGACACGGCCGACTACGATCTGCTGCTCTACATCGCCGCCTGGCCCGCCTCGCGGCGGGACGAATGGGAGCGCCTGCTGCGCGAGCGGGCGATCGAAAACGGCACGTGCACGGTCGGAGTCGGATTCTGCGGCACGGATGCCAACGGCTTCCCCTTCGCCGGAGCCTCCCAGGCGCTCCTTCCCGACGGAAAGCGCCGCTGCCGGGCGGGCGACAGGTCCCGCATTCGCACGGTCCGCCTGCCGGTCGGCACCCCGAAAAGCCGATGAGGCCCCGACTCCGGCCCTTCGGCCCGGCACTCCGCGATTTTTTCAGGAATTTTTGCCGGAAAAATCGTTATCCGGGAAAAATTTACTACCTTTGTCCCGCTTAAGCATTTTTTACAAACAAAACAAACGAAATGAAACAAGGTATTCATCCCGAGAATTATCGTTTAGTGGCATTCAAAGACATGTCGAATGACCACGTGTTTTTGTGCAGGTCCGCCGTTTCGACAAAAGAGACCATCGAAGTGAACGGCGAAACCTATCCCGTGTATAAGATGGAAATCTCCAACACGTCTCACCCGTTCTACACCGGTAAGATGAAGTTGGTGGACACCGCTGGTCGCGTCGATAAGTTTATGAGCCGTTACGCAAAACGCTACGATAAAAAAGCTGCCAAATAATCGAAACGATTTTTTGACGCAAAGAAAGAGGTATGGGAATTTCCCGTACCTCTTTTTCGTTTCGGGGGAGGGAGAGATATTTTATATAGGTCCGACCGCAGCCGTTGCGGCTGCCGTTCCGCGGCCTCCCGCCGTCCGACCACGCAGCGCCTCCTATGCGAGGAAGCCTGCCGCCCCAAGGTCCCCAAGGTCCCCTCCCGAACAAAGCGACGGACATAACATCGGGCACCGCAGCGCCCCCGCAAACGCGGAAGGGCAGCCCCGAACCGGCCGCGGCACCCTACCGCTCCCGCCCCATCCTCCTACCGCCCGGTCTCCGCTCTTTCGGGGCTGCCGGGCCGCTGCGGCAAACCGTCCGGATTTTTAAAATATCGCAACGAATCTCCATTTTCCAAAAATTATTATCGAACCTTGCGATTATTCGATAATTTTTTTCTATTTTTATCCGGAACAAAACCACACCTCTCCGATGAACGCACCCCACCGAACCGACTCCCCGCCGCCGAGGGCCGCAGACAGACGCACACGCGGCAAGCGACAGGCAGCGCCCGGGTCCGGAGAGCGCCACCCTTCGCTGCATACCGCACCGCTTCCGGGTGTCGCAGCCATATGCGCTGCACGTACGCCGGAAGAACGTTTCCGATTTACCCACTTCAAATTCCAACGTCCATGAAAAAACTCTTCGCAACACTCTTCGGCCTGACGGCCCTACTATTCGCCGGCTGTTCGGACGACTCCTCCGTCGATCAGCCCGCCCCCGAAGCATCCGTGGCGATCGCGGAGCTGGAAGCGGGCGAAAATTCGGCGACCTTCCGCCTCATCCCAACCGATGCGGCCTCGCTCTCCTACAGAATCTCGACCGCACAAGGGGAGGGCGATCTGATTCGCCTCGACAGCGGCGAGGAGCAGACCGTTACCGCCGAACACCTGACGGCCGACACCGACTACGTACTGACCGCCGTCGCCTACAACCGCGACGGCAAAGCCTCGAAGCCGGCCGTCGAACGGTTCCGTACACACCCCCGGAGCGTCTCCGACCTGCCGTACGTCGCGATCCGCGACGTGCAGCCTACCTACAACTCGGTTACCTTCACACTGAAAGCCTCCAACGCCTTCCGCTTCGGCTACAAAATCACAAAGACCCCCGACGAGGAGGGCGAGATGACTTTCTACCGCAACACCGACGAACAAACCGTCGAGGTCAAGGGACTCTCCGCTGCGACCGAGTACATCATTACCGCCGTCGCCTACGACGAGGAGGGCAATGCCTACGACCCCGAGACCCGGCGCTTCACGACCGCAGCATTTCCCGAGGGTCCGGCCTCGATCGAGATCTCGGAGATAAAGGTTACCCACAGCTCGATTACCTTCACGCTCACTCCCGAGCTGGCGCTGCGCTACGCCTATAAGGTCGATGCGGCCGACGGCGAAGCGGAGATGACCGTAGTCGAAGGCTCCGAGGCGGGCACCTACGTCGTCGGCAACCTGAAGGCCGAAACCCGGTACCTGCTCACGGCCATCGCCTACAACGGCAAGGAGGAGCCTTCCGAACCGGCGACCCATTCATTTACCACCCCCGCATACGAACCCTTCATGCAGCTGGAGGCCGTCGCCACCGCACACGGCATCTACATCAGAACCGAGATCGACAGCGAAAAGCATCCGCTCTACTTCCTGCAGGTTTTCGATCCGGCTCTGACCTACACCAGCGCCGACTTCTCGGAACAGTTCAAGGTCGATTCCCGCGAGCAGTTCATCCGCTACCTGGAGGTCGGCTCCCTCGGCTCCGAGCTGCGCACCGCCTCCATGAGCGAGTGGAACAAGACCATGCTCGCCTCCTCGTCGCCCGAGGTGCTTCTCTACGCCGTGCCGGTCGGCAGACAGGGGGCCGACATCGTGTGCAGCGACTACGGCGAGATCCTCGAGATGCCCCTGACCTTCCCTGCCCGCGACGTGCTGGGCGCAGGCTCGGCGGCCGTCGCACTGGCCGAACCCATCGTCAAGGAGAACGGCATGGAGGTCGCGCTCTCCCTGCAGGGAGATCCGGTAGCCTACATGGTGGGGCTTGCGACGCAGGCCGACATCCGTCAGGCCGGCACGCCGGAGCAGTACGTGCAGCGCATGCTCGACGCAAACGAGTACGACCACTTCATTACCTCGACGAACAATTTCAGCGACACCTGGGAGACCGCCTCGCTTTCGTCCGGTACGGATTACTGCCTCTTCTCGCTGGCTTACGGAGCCGACGGAAAACTCGGTCCGCTCCAAACGCGTACTTTCAGCACCGAAAACGACATCGCCTACAACAAGGACTACACGGTCGATGCCGCGCTCAAGTCGGCCGCCTTTACCTCGGCCACCTTCTCGATCAAGCGGAACGGCTTTACCAACGGCAAGTACGCCTTCGTTACCCGAAGCGTATTCGACAGCGCCTACGAAGGCGACCTCGACAAGTTCATCCAGCAGCAGCTCATCGGCGGCTACGCCCAGTCGCTCTACAGCGACAACGACATCAAAGGCTCGCGCCTGGAGTACGACACGGAGTACCTGCTCGTCATCCTGCCCGTCGTGAACGGCGAATACGGAATGCCGGCAACCGTCGAGTTCCGCACCCTGGGCTACGAACCGTCGGGGCAGGCCCAGGTCGCCGTCGCCGTCGATTCCATCGAGGACTTCTACGGTGTCTCCAACTATGCTCGGGTAACCGTCACGCCCGATGCCGGATGCGCGGGCTACTACTACCTGCTGCTCGCGAAAACGACGTTCGATGCGGCTGCAGACCTCGGAGAGACGGTCTGCAGGAATCCCGACCTGAATTACCGAGCCGCCACGGAGGCCGCGACGTTCGATACCGCCTACTATTACGAGGATTCCTATCTGGTTTTCATTCCCACCGACAGCGAAGGCCGCATGTCCGAACCGGTTACCTCGGAGCTGCTGCCCTCGACCGCCGGCCGATAAACCGGCAGGGCGTTGCGTGCCGCGCTTCATAACACGCCGCACGCAACGCCCGAGGCCGAATCCCCGCACCGCATACGAATCACACATTTTTCTCATCAAAACCGAACAACCATGAAAAAAATTTTCCTCAGACCGCTCGCCTTCGGCACCAGCCTGCTGCTGCTTTCCGCCCTATGGGGCTGCACCGACCACAAGGAGGAGCCGACACCTCCCGGCGGAGCCGGCATCGCGATCTCCGACGTACGGGTCGAAGCCAGCTCGGTAACCTACACGGTCGTGCCGACGGATCTAGCCGGCTACTCCTACAGCATCGAATCGGAGGTGCTGGCCACCGAACCCGAGATGGTCTCCCCGGCCCGCACCGCCACATACACCTACGACAAACTGCTCCCGTCGAGCGACTACACCATCGTCATCGTGGGATACGACGCCTCGTACCGGGAGGTAGCCCGGGCGACGCACCCGTTCCGCACCCTCGACTCGGAGGCCCCCGATCTCGACATCCCCACGGGCGAACCCTCCTTCATCGAATACGGCGACCAGCGGGTCGAGATCAAGACCGCCATCTACTATCAGGAGAAAGATCTCTACTGGCTCTTCGTCTCGCCGCTGGAGGGCTACGACAACTACATCGACCTGATCTACGGCAACAAGGGCCAAAACGACTACATCTCGCTCAGCATCGCCCCGAGCCAGCTCGGCAAACCCATCAACATGAAAAGCGCCTCGACGCGCTATGCGCTGCTCAACTCGATGAACTACCGCACGGTCCTCGCTCCGGAGATCCCGATGGTCACCATCGACTACCACAGTTCCATCTCGGACGGCGGCTTCATCATCACGCGCAGCGGAGAAAACGGCGAGCAGATCGAAGGATACATCGAAATGACGGCGGCGGAGAGCGGCAAGAAGCTGCGCATCTACGCCACCTGCACCTACGACGAGGAGGCCGCCCGACGCATGAGCATCCTGACATGCAACGGCACGCAACAGCTGATCGGATCGGCTTTCTACCGCTTCCCCGCCGAGGAGCGTTCGGAACTCTTCTTCTCGCCGGGTTCGGCCCCGATGGGCGACCTGATCGACCAGGCGGACGACTACCACATCCGCGTCTCGTTCGACGAGGCGCTGGCCTGCGACAAGACACGTCTGGACCTCAGCCAAATCGACAAGCACTTCGAGTTCGAATATTACGATCCGGCGACCCGGCGGTCGGTCGTCGTCTCGAACGCCGCCCTCAACGGCGCACAAGGCAGCATCCTGCTCCATAAATACGCACTGCAGGGCCTCTATCTGGTCGAATACGACATCACGGTGGCGGATCTGCACCTGCAGGGCTTCCTCGACGGCGCACTGACCCTCTACTCGTACTACAAGGACAACGCCTACGTGCTGGCCAAGGAAGAACCCGTCGCGCTGCAGTCAGCCGTCATCGACCGCCGCGACAAGGAGTACTACACGATCTACCTGGCCCCCGAAGCCGGCCTGACGGAACTCGACCGGATCAAGGACGCACCGGGAGTGGTCATCGTCAAGGTTTCGCCGCAGGCGCTTACGGGAGAATCGCGCTATTTCTACCAGGAGAAAGAGGCGGGGCGCACGCTCTCGATCACGTTCGACGGTGTCTGCCACGACAACCAGAATCCGAACCGGCAGCAGGACATGATACGCGGAGCCGTCCTGGGCGAAAAGATCGCACTGGAGTTCCTCGAGAAGGGTGTCTCGCTGGAGGGATACTACGGCGGCCGCTTCACGGCCATCGACTGATCCGCCGCACCCGCACCGGCAAAGAGGCCGGTGCCGCGCATGTCCCGGAGCACCTCGGATGCTCCGGGACATTTTCGTTCTCCCTCCCCCGTCCACAGCGCTCCGCCCCGACGGAGGTGCCGCACGCCTCCCGCCGCTCTATTTTTCGAAAGAAATAACGGTCTCCACACTGAGTATTCCGAAAAAAACGTTATTTTTGTCAAGAACGACTGGCCGCATGC
>JAIEHQ010000028.1 GCA_029065825.1 Alistipes sp. | reverse complement strand
ACGCGTCGGGACGGGGGGGGGCATATGGTTTTCGCGCACTCGCCGCTGAGGAAATGCGGCGGCGGGAGACGCGGCAGGAGGTGCGGGAGGAGGCCGGGGCGGGGGGCGGGGGGCGATGCCGTCGGGGAGGATTGTCGGAGGAAGGCGGCGCTTGTCGGGTGCGAGGTTGCGGGAGATGGCGGGAGACGGCGCTTGGCGGGGCCGGGGAGCAGGCGGAGTTTGTCGGGACCTTTCGAGAGCGGGGGTTGCAGCAGGGGCGGAGCTGGGCGTGCGGTGCAGAGTGTCGGAGGAATTGTCGGGGGACGGACCGGTGTAAAGCGATAGGAAGTCGCGATTCGTCGTTGCTGCGGGCGGCATCGGGTGCGGCTTCGGATTTTGTCCGACACCGCCACTGCCTTCGGGGCAGGCTTGGGGCGGCGTTCTATGGCCTCGGTCGTGCTGCTTGCCTATCGTTTTCCCCGGGCGAGTCCTTCGGGGAGCGGCAGCGAAAGGCGGGCGAAGCTGATCGCCGAGCCGCTCAGGGCGAAGCCTCCGGCCAGGAGCATGGCGATGTGGGCACTGTCGTCGGAGGTCGCGTGGAAGAGCAGTGCGACCAGTGCGGCACCCGTCGTCTGGCCCAGCAGGCGGGCGGTGGCCAGCATGCCGCTGGCGCTTCCGCTCCGCTGGGGCGGTGCCGAGGCGATCAGGATGCTGTTGTTGGGCGACTGGAACAGGGCGAATCCGGCACCGCAGAGCACCAGCCGCCAGACGATGTCGGCGACGGCGGGTTGTGCCGGCAGAAAAGCGAGGGCGAAGAGTCCGGCGGCCATCGCCAGCAGCCCTGCGCCGCCCAGTGCCCCGGCGTGGATGCGTTCGATCAGGATGCCTGCGAGCGGGGCGATGACGACGATCACGGCCGGCCAGGCGGTAAGGATCAGTCCGGTCCGCACGGCATCGTACCCGAAGCTATTTTGCAGGTAGAAGGGGAGCGCCACCATGGCGAGCATCTGCGCGGTGTAGGAGCAGACCGAGGTCAGCACCGAGACCGAGAAGATCGGGATGCGCAGCAGGTCGAAGGGCAGGATCGGCCAGGGCTTGCGCAGCTGCGAGCGGACGAACAAGGTGCCGACGACCAGCAGCAGCGCGATCAGCGCTCCGACAGCTTGTGCTCCGATGCGGTGCGAGCAGCCTTCGATCGAGAGGATCAGCAGGCCGAACGTGAGTCCGTTCATCGCGCCGTCGCGCCAGTCGAAGCGGCGGCCCCGGATGAGGACGGGATTCTGCGGCAGGAAGCGGCTGCTCAGCAGCAGTGCGACCAGCCCGATGGGGATATTCATTGCGAAAAGCCAGGGCCAGGAGGCGACGGAAAGGATGCCCGAGGCGAGCGTCGGGCCGGCGACCGACGAGACGGCGACGACCGTTGCGTTCAGCCCCATGCCCCGGCCCAGGAAACGGCGGGGGTAGATCAGTCGGATCAGCGTGGTATTGACGCTCGTGACGGCCGCTGCGCCGAATCCCTGGCCGATGCGTGCGGCGACGAGTGCGGGCAGCGAGTCGCTCAGTGCGCAGCCGAGCGAGGCGACGGTAAAGAGCGCCAGGCCGCCGAGGTAGATCTTGCGGTGGCCGATCACGTCGCCCAGGGCCGAGAAGGAGAGCAGCGAGACGATGATGGCGAGCTGATAGGCATTGACGATCCAGATCGAATCGGCCGACGGGATGCCGAGCATGCGGGCCATCGTCGGCAGCGCGACATTGGCGATCGAACCGTCGAGCACCGCGAGCGAAACGCCGCAGGCGACGGCCAGAATCGCCCCGATGCGCCGGGGCATCGGCATTCCGTCCCAGTCGGTGTCGCCCGCGATGCGGCGGGGGTCGCTTTCGGGTATCGTCGGTGCGCTGTTCTGTTCCATCGTCGGAGATTTTGGGACAAAAATAGGCATAAATCGTCGGGAGTGTTCTGTGCGGGCCGTCGATTTGCCCGCTTTCGGAGGGGCAGGCGTTTCGGAGGAGTGCGAATAGAAACGGTGGGCGGTTCCGATGCGTTCGGAGGTCGCCCGCCTGGCGGGACGTGTCGGGAGGCCTCGGGGCGGCACAAACGGCCGGGGCAGCTTGCCGCGGAAATATCGGAAAGGGCGGGGCGGATGGGGGAAAGCGTTTGCTATTCGGCGGGAATCCGCAGCTGAAAGGCGATGCGGGGACCGTCGGCGTAGCGGATCTCGCCGCAGCGGACGAACCCCAGGGCGGCGAAGAGACGGAGCATCGCGGCGTTGTCGAAATTGGTGTCGGCCCGGAAGGAGCGGAGGCCCCGCCCGCGGGTCAGCCGGATGCTGCGCCGCAGAAATTCGGCTGCGACACCCTGCCGGAGCGCTTCGCCGGCAACGGCCAGGCGGTGCAGCACGGCATAAGGCTCCTCGTCGAGCCAGCTGCCCCGGATGTCGGCGTAGGCCGCTTCGCCGTCGAAGGCGACGGCTCCGTAGGCCACGATCCGCCCCTCGGGCGTGCAGAGCACGTAGCCCCGCTCCCGGGCGATGTCCCGCCCGATGTCCTCGGCCGCCGGATAGCCGTTCTGCCATTGCCGGCTTCCCCGCAGGCGCATGCGCTCGCGTGCGTCGCGGATGATGCTCCCGATGCGGTGCAGGTCGTTCGGCGCGGCGGGGCGGAAGAGGAGGGCGGAGAGGTTGCGGGCGGTCATGATTGCGTTTTTTTGTCGCTCCCCGTGTCGCGCAGCGTGCGCAGGTCGTTGCCCGTCGGGTTCTGGAAGACGCGCAGGTCGAATTCGGAGACAACGGCCAGCACGTGGTCGAAGATGTCGGACTGGATGCCTTCGTAGGGGATCCAATCGACCGTGGCGGTAAAGAAGTACAGTTCGAGGGGTAGGCCCGTGTCGGTCGGTTGCAGCTGGCGGACGAGTATCATCATGTCGCGGTTCACGCGGGGATGCTGCTTCAGATAGAGGTTCAGGTAGTTGCGGAATACACCGATGTTGGTCTGATGCTCTCCGGCGATGCGGCGCTCTTCGGGCGAGAGGCCGCGGTTGTCGGCTTCGACCTGCTGCTGCGTGGCAGCGATGTAGTCGCGCAGCAATTCGATGCGGGAGAAGCGTTCGAGCATCTCGGGGGTGCAGAAGCGGATGCTGGTCATGTCGATGTTGATCGAGCGCTTGACCCGCCGCCCGCCCGAGTCGCGCATCGGCTGCCAGTTCTGGAACGAGTCGCTGACGAGCAGGTAGGGCGGGAGCGTGGTGATGGTGTTGTCCCAGTTGCGGACCTTGACCGTGTTGAGCGTAACCTCTTCGACGCTGCCGTCTGCGCCGTACTTGGGCATGCTGATCCAGTCGCCTACCTTGAGCATGTTGTTGGCCGCGAGCTGGATGCCCGAGACGAATCCCAGGATGCTGTCCTTGAAGATGAGCATCACGACGGCTGCCGACGCGCCCAGACCTGTGAGGAAGATCGCCGGCGAGCGGTTCAGGAGAATCGAGAACGAGAGGATGACGGCCACCAGCACGGCGATGACCTGACCGGTCTGGAGCAGTCCTTTGAGGGGCTTGCCCTCCCACTCGGGGCGGTTGCTCATCAGCAGGAAGATCGCTTCGAGCAGCGCGTTGATGAAACGGACCACGGCGACCACCATGGCGATGGCCACCACGCGCATCAGCAGGGTCATCGCTTCGCTCTCCCGGGGAAAGGCGATCGGCAGGATGAGGAAGATCAGCACCGGTGTGACGATGTGGCTGAGCCGCCGCAGCACCTTGTCGTCGAACAGGATGTCGTCCCATTTGACTTTTGTCTTGAGGACGATGCGGCGGACGACCCGCAGCAACAGCATGCGGATCAGGAAGTCCGTGCCGATGCCGATGGCGAGGATCAGCGCCAGGGCGACCCATTGGTCGATGCCTTCGGCATTGTCGGGCGAAAGCCCCGTCAGCACCAGCAGGCGGTCGATCCATTTCTGTAATGATTCTTGCAGCATAATTTCGATTGATCGGATAGGCTTCAAAGGTACGAATAAGCGAGGGTAAAAGCAAGCCCGCTTGCTTTTTGCCGGGCGGGAGTATCTAAGGCGAAGCCGAAGTGCGCATAAGCCGGGCAGAGCGGTATCCGTCGGATGGGAGACGGCAAAAATCCGGCCGAAACGGCAGCAGGCGGAAAGTGGCGGAGGCATGGCACGGATGAGGCGGCGGAAGGCTTCGGCGGCCTCGGGGAGTCGGAATCCGGAGGATTATCCGTACATTTGACCGCTGAAATCAAGAGACGCTATGAAACCATTGTTGCTTTGTCATTCCAGATGCACCACTTGCCGGCGGGCGCTCGACTGGCTCGCGGCGCAGGGCATCGAGGTCGAGGTGCGCGATATTGTCGCGTGCAATCCCTCGGTCGAGGAACTCGACGGGTGGATCGGGCGGAGTGCCCTTCCCGTATCCAAATTTTTCAATACCAGCGGCCTGCGCTACAAGGCGCTCGGCCTGAAGGAGGTCGTTCCGACGCTCGATCGCGGGGAGGCCCTCCGTCTGCTGGCTTCCGACGGCATGCTGATCCGCCGTCCGCTGCTGATCGCCGATGGGGGCGTGCGTGCGGGCTTCCGCGAGAAGGAGTGGGCGGAGCTGCTGGCCGGGGACCGGTAGCCTGCCCGTCGGCAACGGTGCCTTCCGCTCTTCGGGGCGGTAAGCAAGCACGGCGGCGGGGCCGTTCGTGTGTCCGAGAGGGCTGGCGCCCCCTCTCTCGAAGAGGGGCTTATTTCTTCCGTTTCTTGCGGCGCACCGACCAGCCGAAGTGGCCGAGCATCTTGCCCAGCGCAAAGTATTCGCCGTGCGAATAGACCAGCGGGCGGGCTCGTTCGAGGTCCAGCTTCCCGGTCTCGGGGTCGATGAAACGGTCGTCGGCCTGGATATTGACCACCTCGGCCAGGAACATGTCGTGCGATCCGAGGGGGAGAATCTGCCGCACGCGGCACTCGATCGAAAGGGGTGCTTCCGCGACGACGGGGGCCGCCACGACCGTCGCGGGGGCGGGGGTCAGCCCCGTCTCGCGGAACTTGTCGTAGTCGCGGCCGGAGCGCACGCCGCACCAGTCGGTGGCACGGGCCAGCTCCTCGGTGGTCAGGTTGATGACGAACTCCCCCGTGCGGCGGATGATCGGGTAGGAGTGGCGCTCGGGCCGTACGGAGATATAGCACATCGGCGGATTGGTGCAGACGGTGCCCGTCCAGGCGACGGTCAGCAGATTATACTCTTCGGGCGAGGCTCCGCAGCTGACCAGTACGGCCGGCAGCGGATAGATCAGCGTGCCCGGTTTCCAATTCTCTTTCATGGCATCGTTTTTTTGTGCGGCCGCAGGACCGCGATCGTCCGGACAAAAATAGGGGAAAGATTCGAAGCCGCCAAATCCCGCGGAGGTGTGCGGCGGGCGGATCAGAACTCCTCCGGCTCCTCGATGCGGATCGTCGCACCGGTTGTCGGGTGTACGAACTCCAGGCAGACCGCGTGCAGGAAGAGCCGGCGGTCGGCACGGCCGTAGAGCCGGTCGCCCGCGATCGGGGCATCGAGTCCCTCGGGATGGGCGGCATGGACCCGGAGCTGGTGCGTGCGCCCCGTGACCGGCCGGAACACCACGCGCGTGCGTCCGTCCCGCACCCCCGTTATCGTATATTCGGTCACGGCGGGTTTCCCGTTTTCGGGATCGACCCTCTGCCGGGGCCGGTCGTAGGGGTCGGGACGCAGCGGCAGTTCGATGCGCCCCGCAGTGCAGGGCAGCACGCCGTCGAGCAGTGCGACGTAGCGTTTGCCGACGGTGCGGCGGCGGAACTGCTCCTGCAACTTCCGGTGGGCCGCTTCGGTTTTGGCGAGCACCAGCAATCCGGAGGTGTCCATGTCGAGCCGGTGGACGATCAGGGGTCCCGTCGCTTCGGGGTAGCGTTCCCTGGCCCAGCTCAGGACGGAGGGGGCCGCAGTCGTTCCGGGCACCGTGAGCATTCCGGCCGGCTTGACCACGACCGCCAGACAGTCGTCCTCGTAGCGGACCGCGGGTGCTTCGTCCATGCGCTCCGGTTCGGGGTCGGCGGCCAGCGCGCCGAGCATGTAGCGGAGGATCGGGCCGCACTTGCCCCGGCAGGCGGGGTAGTAGCATCCGTCGCGGCGCAGTTCGCCCTTCGGCGAGGCCCCGCGCCAGAACTCGGCCAGCGCCAGCGGTTCGAGCCGGTGGGTAAAGGCGTATTGCAGCAGCTTGGGGGCGGCGCACTCTCCGGCACCGGCGGGGGGAATGCCCTGGGCGGTCGGGGCGAAGATTTCGCAGAGGTCGCGGGTCACCCCCGTGCGGTCGCAGATCCGGAAGCGGCGGAACAGCTCGTGCTGCAATGCAGCCGAACGGCTCCTGCGTTCGGTGCGCAGGGCGGCGATCGGCTGTTCGAACTGCTCGATCCGGCTGCGGATCGCGGCGTTCCGCTCGGCGAGTCGCTGCTTGAGCCGCTTCAGCTCCGCCTTCTGATGCTGGCTCTGGCGGAGCAGCGCCTCCAGCTCCTCCCGGCCGGGCGCGGCGGCGCGGCGGGCATCCCGGCGGGCTTTCTCCTTCTCCATCCGCTGTTTTGCCTCTGTCAGACGTGCGGCGGCATCCGCTTCTGCGCGTGCGAGTTCTTCCCGGCACGCGCGGTAGTCGGGGGCGTTTTCCAGCTCCCCGATCCGCCGGTTGATTGCCGAGATCGCAGCCTCCTCCCGACGGAAGAGACCCTCCGGGCGCAGCATGTCGTAGATGGGCGGGACGAAATATGCGTGGCGGTTCTCGCCTGCCAGATTGCCCGAGAAGGCTGCCAGGAACCCGATGTCGCCCGCCGGATCGCGGACGACGAGCACTCCGAACATCTTGCCCGCGGCGATCTCCTCCCGCCAGTCGGGGCGGGTCGCCAGGTAGTCGCGCAATTCGGCGGCCGCCAGCCGGCAGAGCGGATGCGGCTCGTAGCGGAACGGGTTGTTCAGCTGCCCGGGCAGGGCGATGCCGTCGGTCGGTCGGGAAAAACGGTGGAGTGTCGGGTGTCTGTCGTTCATGGCTGTTCGGAAGTCCCGGTCGCGGAGATCGATGCCGCGAAATTACGAAAATTCCGGAAACGGCGTGCGGAGGAAAACAAAAATGCCGGACCGTCCCTGCGGCGTTTCTCCTGTGGGGCGTTTCGGAGGTGCCGATTTTTGGAGATTGGAAAAAAATTCGTAGCTTTGCGGTACGTTTTGGTTCGCGGCGACGCGATTAATAGGGAATCCGGTGAGAATCCGGGACAGACCCGCTACTGTAATTCCTATCGAAACTCACTAACAGCATGCCACTGTCGGACGGACGGGAAGGCGTTGGTGAGCAGGATAAGTCAGGAGACCTGCCGAAGCAACATAATGTTTTGTAGTTTTCGGGTAATATTGCCACAAAACAGCCATTCGCTTTCGGGTTTTCCCTGAAGAACGAATCCGGTTCGCTGTGTGCCTGTTGCCTCGATTTTGATTAGCAGCGAACCCTATAATGAGGCTTCTACTATACATAGTATTCATTGCGAGATGCCCCTTGCTGATGCAGGGGGGCGATGCCGGCTACACCCTGACGGGTAAGATAACCGACAGGTTCGGAGAGCCTGTCAGCTTCGCCACGATAGCCGTCGAGGAAAATAAATATATCACTTCGGCCGACGCGGAGGGTAATTATACATTGACTGTTCCGAAGGGAAGCTACGAGGGAACGGTAAGTGCGATCGGATTCAAGACACACGCATTCTCGATCGAGTTGTCGAAAAACACGGTGCTGGATGTAGTGATGGAGGAGGATGCGACGGCGCTGCAAGGGGTCAATGTGTATGGAAAAAGTGCCGCGAAACGTCTCGAAGAGGGTTCGTTCTCGGTCAATGCCATTGAAATCACCCCCAATATCAACCGGATGGTCACTCTGAACGATCTGGTGGACCGAACGCCCGGGGTCAAGGTGCGGCGCGAGGGAGGGGCCGGCTCCGAATTCGACATGACGATCAACGGCATGTCCGGCAACTCCATACGATATTTCATAGACGGCGTACCTTTGGAAACCAAAGGAAGCGGTCTGACTCTCGACAACGTGCCTTTGAATATCGTCGAACGGGTCGAGTTGTATAAGGGCGTGGTGCCGTCGCATTTGGGTTCGGATGCCTTGGGCGGGGCGGTCAATATAGTCACAAAGAAACAAAAGCGGAATTTTCTGGATGCCTCCTATGGCATAGGCTCGTTCTGTACTCATTCCGGAGATATTGCAGGCCAGTACTTCATTCCCGGAACGGCTGTTGCCATACGGCCCACTTTCAGCATCAATTATTCCAAGAATAATTATATGATGAAAGGGGTCGAGGTGTGGAGCGAAGAGGAAGACAAGTATGTTTTCACGAACAAGAGGCGTTTCCACGACGATTATTTCTCGTTGTTCGGTCAAATAGAGGCTGGAGTCGATAACGTTTCGTGGGCGGATAATTTTTCTGTCGGAATATCTTACAGCAAACTCGACAAGGATATTCAGACCGGAGCGATGCAAAACAAGGTGTACGGTGCGGCAAGCCGCCATGCCCGTTCATACGGCCTGTCGGCGAGTTACTCCAAACGCTGGGGAGCTTTTGCCGCGAGAGTGAATCTTTCTCACACGTGGGATCGCAGCGAAAGTGTCGATACGACCTACCGCAAGTATTCCTGGGACGGGACGTGGATGCCCTCCTCGGGGAATGAACTGAATAACCGGGCGCGTTCGATCCGTGTTTACAAGCGGCCGCTGACCGTGGTCGGCGCGGGTGCCGACTACGAACTGAACGAACATCACGGCTTTGCCTTCAATTACATGTTCAATCGCCGGGGGAACGACCGCTATGACAAGGTCAATACCCAGTTCGAGCCTTCGAACGACATAGTCTCCAAGCACATCTTTTCTCTGACATATTCGCAGTCTTTCTTCGATCGGAGGTGGCAGACATCGTATTTTGTCAAAAATTATCTCAATGCGCTGGCAATCCGTCAGACGGATGATTTCACCATTACCGGTGCCGACAAAATCGACACCCATACGACCAAGAGCTACTGGGGGGCCGGAATAGGCAGCCGCTTTACCTTTCGCGAGCCTTTCTCCGTAAAGGCATCCTACGAGCACTGCGTACGCTTGCCTCTGTCGCGTGAGCTGCTCGGCAACGGCACGACGGTCTATCCCAACCTTGCATTGAGTCCGGAAACGAGCAACAACTACAATGTCGGCTTCTTCGGAACATGGTGGATCGATAATGCGAATCAGCTGGGTTATGAGGCGAACGGTTTTATACGCCATGTCCAAAACTATATCCGGACGACCGTATCCGAACGGGAGGGAATGATGCAGTATGTCAATGAACCCGCTATCGATATAAAAGGTTTTGATTTCGAACTGTCGTACCGATGGAACTCGCAGCTTCAGATCGCTCTTAACGGAAGTTGGAGCGATGCGCGCGACCTCAGGAAATACAAGACGGACGGAAATCCGTCCGCGACGTACAGAAACCGTGTCCCCAACAGGCCGTGGATGTTCGGCAACGTGGATGTCTCATATACTTTCCGCGATCTGATAAGGAGCTCCGACCGGTTGAGGATCGGAGTCTGCCATCAGTACATCCACTGGTATTATCTGAACTGGGAAGCCTTCGGGGCCGCCTCGTCCAAGGCCCGCATTCCGACTCAGAATCTTACGGATCTGTCGCTGACCTACTCATGGAGCAACGACCGCTACAGCATATCGGTGGAATGCAATAATATTTTTGACCGTTTGGCCTACGATAACTACATGCTTCAGAAGCCCGGACGAAATTTCGCCGCTAAATTCAGGATATTCATTAACTAACCATTTATAAAAAACGACAATGAAAAGATTCGAATTTCTTCTCCGGTCATTTATGGCGCTGGTCATCGCCTTCGGCATGACGGGCTGCTCCGATGACGAAGGTTCCTACCAGCCCGACGGCCCTGCGGTCATCCAGGATTTCCATTTCGACCTTTGGGTCGCCCTCGACCGCCACGGCGGTATGGGACGTGATGTCCAGACGCTCGTGCGCAGCCTCAACTCGCTCGAGTCCGACCAGCCGGAGATCACGTTCCAGGGTCAGGGAACCGAGGTAAATTCGATTCTCTCGCTCGAGACGATTGTCAAGGGTGCATACTACTACCAGGTGCCTGTTTCCGGCGACCGCTTCGCGAAGTACGTGATCAGGGACAACAAGGTCGAGGCGGTCAAGGAGCGCCGTTTCCGGAACAACACCTACTCCACGCGCAAGTACACGCATGCCTGGACGGATGACAACACACTGGTCATCATGGCCGCCAACGGCGATGCTTCGGAGATCATCTGGACCAAACTCAATGCCGACGACATGACGATCATCGATGAGGGCAAGCTCGACATAGCGATGCCCGAGGGCGCAGAACTCTTCACGACCTCCGGTATCCTTAATTATCGCGCCTCCGACGACAAGCTGTTCTATTTCTATTATGCGAAGGCCGGCGGAGCGCGCGGCAAACGCGTGACTCCCATGATGACCGCCGTCATCGACCCGGCGACCATGACTGTCGAGAGCGACACTCCCTGTTTCCTCGACTGCGAGATGGTCGGAACCGCCTACGGCGAGCTTCTGCAGACGACCACCTTCATCGACGGCGGCAACAACCTCTATATCGCTTGTGTCACGGATGATGCCGATGGCGCCGAGCACAGTCATCTTCTGAAGATTCCCGCGAACTCCACAACGTTCGATCAGAGCTACGACGGTTTCACGGCCGGAGGAAAGCTGCTCTCTGTGATGTATCTTGGAAACAATAAGGTAATGGCCTATGCGCGTGAAGACAAGCTCGGCACCGGCATAGATGATTTCAGCCACTACTATACCGTGCTCGATGTCGTCTCCAAGACGAGTACGCCGATTACCTGCCAGGGGCAGCGTCTGGCTTACAGCAGCGGCCGCTTCTCCTCGCGTATGGCGTATGTCAATCACAAGGCATATATCGGAGTCGATGCCGAGGGTGCGCAGCCCCAGATCTACATATATGACGTAAATACCGGCCAGACCGATCTCGGCGCCACGATGGCATCGGGTTACTACTTCGAGCAGATTCGGGTGGTGGAAGAGGTCGAATAAGAGTCTAAAAGGTTTTTCAATTTTTTGCAGCATCTCCCGGAGTCGAGAGGCTCCGGGAGATTGCTCGCATTCCCGATAAAATGAAAAATATCATTCTCATTCTGATGTTTCTGGTCGGTGTCACGGAAGGTGCCGCCCGGAAACCCGCTGTTCTCCCGAAAGAAAAGACCGCCATTCTGATGGTGCACTTCGGTACGACATTCGACCAGACGCGTGCCGCGACTATCGATGCGATCAACGAGAAGGCGCAGACCGGGTTTCCGGAGGTAAAGGTGGCGGAAGCCTATACGTCGCGGATCGTTATCAACCGCCTCGCCGAACGCGGCATCGTAAAACTTACGCCCAAGGAGGCTTTGCTGCGTCTGGCGGCCGACGGCTTTACTCATGTGATCGTGCAGGGCACGAATGTGATAGATGGCATAGAGGCTGAGGTGCTTCGCAACGAGGCCGCTTTAATGGCTCCGTTTTTTACGGAAATAAGAGTAGGCCGACCGCTGCTGTATTCCGTCGAAGACTGTCGGCGTGTCGTGAAGGCTCTTCAGGAACGCTATGCAGCCTCGTTGGGGAGGAAGACTTCCGTGGTGTTCGTCGGTCATGGCACCTCGACGCCTGCCACCGCGACTTACTCCCAGACAGACTATATGTTCGCCTCGATGGGCACCCCCAGGGCGCATGTCGCAACCATAGAGGGGTATCCGACCTATGAAACCGTCCTCGAAAGATTGAAGCGAGAGAATGCGAAAGAGGTCGTCCTCGTGCCGTTCATGTTTGTGGCGGGCGACCATGCCCGTAACGATATCGACGGGGAGTGGCGCGAGCGACTCGAAAAGGAGGGTTTCCGCGTGGAGGCGGTCATGGAGGGACTGGGGCAGCTGCCTGCTGTCCAGGATCTCTACATCGAGCATGTCAGGGAGGCTTTCGATGCCCCTGTTTTGGATGCCGCGACACAAAAGTCGAATTATATAAAGGAAAATCTGTAGCATGATGCCGCGAGTCGGGAAAATTCTCGTTTGCACCGGTGTGTTTCTGTCGGTGGTTTGTGCGGGAGCGGCAGGATACTCCTGTTGGCTGAAACCCACGAGCATCCTGGTCGTAAATCCTTTGCCTGCCCAGGAAGCGGAGATCGTACTGAATAACGACAGCCGGCATATAAAGGTTAGCTGCCGCAATATGGAGGAGGCTTCGGATTTCGAGAAATACGATGCCGTGCTTATGTACGGACGAGGCCTTTATCTCGACTCGTTGCAGCTGCGCTCGCTCGACCGGGCGGCCCGGAAAGGGATCCCGGTCTTTACCAATACGCTGCGGAATTTCAGTTTCGTGGTAAATCATAATCTCGATTCCGTACAAAACGAGACATTGCGGAGGTATTTCGCCAATCCCTGCAGCGCCAACTACCGCAATATGCTCCGCTATGTCCGTCATATCGTCCATCCCCGCCGCTGCGGGGATCGAGGGTTTTGCGCCCCCGTAGCCATGCCGAACAATATGTTCTATCATCTTGAGGCCGGCAGGTATTTCGACAAGGCGGAAGAGCTGACGGACTACCTCGAGCGGAGCGGTCTGTTCGTTCCGGGCGGCAAGAACGTTGCTTTCGTGTCGGGTGTGAATTTTCCGGTGGAAAACAACCGCGCGCATATCGATACGCTCGTAAGCAGGCTGACAAAGGATGGATACAACGTGTATCCTCTGAGCGCGACAGGCGATGTCCGGGCGAAAATGATACGGGAGACAAAACCCCGGGCCATCGTTTATATACCGATGGGGCGGCTCGGCAACGATTCGCTGATAAACTGGGCTTATGAGAACGCGATCCCGCTTTTCATGCCTTTCCCGCTTATAGAGCCTCGCGACAGGTGGCTCGATGTCGGTAATCCGATGGGCGGAGGCTCGCTCAATGCCCGCATCGTGGTGCCCGAGATCGACGGCGGGATGACTCCGCTGTGCATCGCCACGCAGGATCCTTCGCCGGAAGGGTATCTGCTTTACTCTCCCGATCCCGAGCGGATAAATGCCTTTATGGAGCAATTCGGGCGATTCATGAATCTCCGGGATGCGGCCAACTCGGATAAAAAGATCGCGATAGGTTATTTCAAGTCTCCGGGCAAGGATGCCCTGCTCGCCTCGGGGATGGAGGTGGTGCCTTCGCTGTATAATTTTTTGAAACGGCTCAGGAAGGAGGGGTACGATGTGGACGGTCTTCCGGCATCTCTCGAAGAATTCAACAGGCAGATAACGGCCGAGGGAAGCGTGATGGGGTCTTATGCTCCGGCGGCTCAGGAAAAATTCATGAACGAGGCCGATCCCCTGTGGATCGACAAGGCGGATTATGAAAAATGGGCGCGGGAGGTGCTGCTGCCCGATAAAATCGCTGAAGTGGAGACGCGTTACGGCAAGGCTCCCGGGAGCCTGCTGGTGCGCGGGGACAGTATGGCGATAGCCGCCGTAAGATATGGCAACATTCTTCTCTTTCCCCAGCCGCGTCCGGCTCTGGGCGACGACGACTTCAAACTCGTCCATGGTGCGGAGGTCGTGCCGCCGCATAGTTATATCGCGCCTTATCTGTATATGCAGAAGGCGTTCGATGCGGATGTCCTGATTCATTTCGGCACCCATGGCAACCTCGAGTTCACTCCGGGCAAAAATGCGGGCCTCTCGCAGGCTGACTGGGCCGAGGTGCTGGTAGGCAACAGACCCCATTTCTATTTCTACACCACAGGCAATGTCGGGGAGGCCGTCATAGCCAAAAGAAGAAGTCATGCGGTAATCGTGACACACCTGACTCCGCCGTACGTGGAGAGCGGTTTGAGACAGAAATACAGTGCGCTGACCGAACGGCTGCATGAGGCCATCGCCGATCCGTCGAAGAATACCCGGGCCCTGAAACGGGAAATTATAAGCTGTGGCTTTCATAAAGATCTGGGGCTTGACTCTGTCGGAGGAGGGGTGTACGGTATCGAGGATCTGAAAAAAACGGATTCGTTCGTCGAGGAGCTCGTGAACGAGAAGATCACCGGAGCGTTTTATGTTATGGGCGAGTCCTATTCGGCAGGCGACATGCTGTCGAGCGTGCTGGCCATAACGGCCGACGAACTGGCCTATTCCCGCGCCAGGGCGGACTATGATAACGGCAGGATATCGAAAGAGTCGCTGCAGGATTTCACTTTTGTCGCACACCGCTATCTTCCCGATGCCAGACGCGATCTGACGCGCATATTGAACGGGACAGGTATGACCGGAGCGGCGGAAGGGGAGCGGGCGCTGGCGGTGCGCAGGCTGCTCGAGGAATCTGCCGGTGCGGAAATAGATGCCATGATCGGCGCTCTGAACGGCATCCCGGTCCGTCCGGCTCCCGGCGGAGATCCGGTTCTGAATCCGAACGTGCTGCCTATGGGCAGAAATATGTATAGCATAAATGCGGAGGCGGCCCCGGGCCCGAAGGCCTGGGATGACGGGGTGGCTCTGGCCGAGCAGACCCTGGCGCATTATCGTGAAAAACACGGCGAATATCCCAGGAAGGTAAGCTATGTCTTCTGGGCCGGAGAGTTTATTTCGTCGCAAGGAGCCACTCTCGCGCAGGCTCTCCGTATGCTCGGGGTGGAGCCTGTCAGAGATGAGCAGGGGCGGGTAATGGATCTGAGACTGATACCTTCCGAGGAACTCGGCCGCCCGCGCATCGATATTCTCGTTCAGGTGTCGGGCCAGCTGCGGGATATAGCCGGCTCGCGGTTGAAAATGATAACCGATGCAGTCGAACTTGCGTCCGAGGCCGAGAACGATATCTATCCCAACTATGTCGCCGAAGGGACGCTCGGTCAGGAGAAGGCGCTGATGGAGAAAGGAGAGTCGCCGAAACGGGCCCGCGAGCTGTCGGCGATGCGGGTGTTCGGACCGGTCAATTCCGGATATAGTACCGGCATGTTGCGCTATACCGAAAGTTCGGGAGCCTGGGACAGACGGGAGGAGCTTGCCGACGGCTATCTCGACAACATGTGTGCGATGTATGGCGACGAAGACAACTGGGGGACGATGAACCGCAGTGTGCTTGAAGCCGGTGTTTCCGGAACGGAGATAATCGTACAGCCCCGGCAGAGCAATACGTGGGGGCCCGTATCTCTTGACCATGTGTATGAATTTACGGGGGCGCTTTCTCTTGCTTCCGCGTCGATCAATGGCAAGGAGCCGGAAGCGGTTATGGCAGACTACCGCAATCCTTACCTGCCCCGTCTTCAGGATACGAAAGAGGCTGTAGCCATCGAAACGAGGGCGACGATTCTCAATCCGGAGTTCATAAGGCAGCGCATGAAGGGAGATGCGACGACGGCCCAGATGTTCGGAGAGATATTCCGCAATATTTTCGGCTGGAGCGCGACCAGGCCGAGCGCATTGAACGAAGGCATATACGACGATCTGTACGAAATGTATGTCGCCGATGTGAATGACCTCGGCGTTAAAGGGTATTTCGAGCGCGTCAATCCTGCCGCATTGCAGGAAATGACTGCGACGATGCTCGAAAGTGCGCGCAAGGGATTCTGGACTCCGACCGAAGAACAGTTGAAGAAGACCGGCCAGCTGCATGCCGACGTGACGACGGCTCATGGTGCGCCCTGCACCGAATTTGTCTGCGGTAATAGAAAACTGCAGGATTTCATCGCCGGCTGCCTCGAAGAAAAGAGTGCCGAGAGATACCGTCGCGATATCGGTGCTGCGGTGGACGAGCCGTCCGGTGCGAGAGTGCTCAAGGAGGAGCGTGGCGATGCGTTGTCCGAAGTGTCGGTGGCGCAGGGTTCTTTTTACACCCTGGCGGCATTGGCCACACTGTCGCTTGTCGCCGCGCTTTCCGGCATAATACGCAAAAGAAAGGCCGGGAGATGAGCGCGCTGACCGTTGTGTTTTATATCGTCGTTGTCGTGACGACATGTATCAGGCTCTCTTTCCTGCCTGTCAGGCTCGCGGCCTGCATTGTCGTTTTGTGGGGCTTCGTTTCGATGGGGATAACCCGCTGCATGAGCGGCCTGACATCTGCTCAGGTCGCAGATCTGCTGGACATGAATATGCTCGTCGCAGCGGAGTTCGTCGAACTCCTGATCTTCATATGCTATCTCTTTGCCCCGGACAATAGCTCCGGGGTGTCGAGGTATTATCCGGGGCTGATGCTCGTCGCGCCGATTGCCGCATCTGCCGCCCGCGCACCGATGCTGCTGCCCGGTACCGGGTTCGGTGCGATCTCCCTGCTTGCAGGGGGCGCGACGACCATGTCTTTGTTCGTTCTCTCCGTCTTGACACGCCGGCTCGGGCCGCATCGAGAAACGCTCTATGATGCCTGCCTGCTCGGCGTAGCCTTATGCGTCGTAATCTTCGGCATCCTATGAAAAGCATATCTGAAATCCTCTTTGTCATCTCCAACGGTCTCATGATTCCGGTGCTTCTGCTGCTCCTGTATTTTTTGTGCCGGGCGGTATGGATCGTCTGCGGTCTGTATAGACAATGGCAGTCGCACGGTTATATAACGGCAGTGCTCGGAGATATGATACGGCATTATTCGCAGGAGCGAATGGCGGAAAGCATGAGGCTGCTTGATGACGTTCGTGGCTGTCCGGCGGTCGATTGTCTCCGGCGGATCGTCGAGCATAAGGAGGACAGCGTGTACTGTGAGCATGAATTGGCCGACTATCAGGTGGAGGTGCAGCGGATTCTGTCCCAATACAGGATGCTGGTCAAATTCGGTCCGATGCTCGGTCTCATGGGAACGCTGATACCGATGGGACCCGCTCTTGTCGGACTCGCGGCTGGAGATATAGGGGCCATGGCCCGCAACATGCAGGTGGCTTTCGCAACGACGGTGGTGGGAATGCTTGTGGCAGGAGTAGGGTTGGCTGTCCTGCAATTGAACCAGCGTTTTTTTGCCCGTTCGCTGAATGACCTCGAGTTTGTCGTTAATAAGATTACTGCAAGATGAAAGAGAATCCGATCCTTAAATTGGAGGAAGACGATAATCCCCTGGGGATGCTGACGAATCTTTTCGATGCGGCGATGGTCTTTGCCGTCGCGCTCATGGTTGCTTTGGTCACTCATTACAGCATGAATGAGATCTTTTCGAAAGAGGACTTCACTGTCGTGAAAAATCCCGGAGCTGAGAATATGGAGATCATAATGAAAGAAGGCGGGCAGGTGAAAAAATACGTACCCTCGGAATCCGGTTCATCGCAAGGCAGCAGAGGGAAAAGAGTCGGAAGCGCCTATCGGCTTGAGAATGGAGAGATAATTTATATCCCCGAATAAAACGGTGCAATACGGAAATTCCTTGCCTGGAATATTCCGGCTGCTCCCGCCGTTTCTTTCTTTTTCAGTAAGTTTCCGGCAAAAAAAGAGAGAGTCGCTTGGAATGCAACTCTCTCTTTCTGTGGTGCCACCGGAAATCGTAATTTATTTCCAAGTGGTTGAATGTCATTCTTTTATAAAAGCTACTCAACTGTAATCTCCTCCGTTTGCTCCACCAATGATTTGCTGCGTTCTGCGCAAGGTTACGTGAAGGTTTCCAAGGGCAAAGGTAGTGAATTACTTTGAACTTTTATCATTATTATCTTTCAATTTTTTGATTTCCTTATCAAAATCACTTTCCAACAAATCCATTTCACGCTTGCGATAGATGGCAAACTCCTTTTCTGCCTTCTCAATCGCTTGTTTATGCGAAATATTTCCTTTGCCAATTAAAACCTTTCGCTTGTGTGCTATAATTTGGTTGTCCAGTGCTTCTATCCAATCTTTCATTGTCATAGGATTCATTTCCAATGCTTGGAACTCCGCAAAATCCAGGAAACCTGAAACAAGCAGATTTAGACGTTGGAGTTCAATCTCAGACAAATAGTTCTTGGCAATCTTTACATCATCCTTTGTCACATAGTTTCCCTTAAAGTTTGTCATACCCACAAATGGCTTCTCGTTGTCCACACGATTGTATATCACTTCTGCCGCAGTATTTTCATGAACGGCATAATGCAGTTTGTTTTGTACGGTGGCGAAGAACATCTTTGTCATACCGTCTCGTGGGTCATAATCCGTGGCCGTAGCATAAATATCGGTGACTTGCTGGTAGAAGTTGCGCTCACTACTACGAATATCCCTGATGCGTTGCAGCAACTCACGGAAATAACGGTTGCCACCTTGCTTCAACCGTTCATCATCCATAGCAAAGCCCTTTTGGATATACTCATGAAGCCGTTGCGTAGCCCAACGGCGGAAACGAGTAGCCACTTGAGATTGCACACGATAGCCCAAGGCGATAACCATATCAAGATTGTAGTGTTCCACTTCCCGTTCAACCTTACGAGAACCTTCTATTTGAACTGTTCGGAATTTCCGAACAGTTGCCTCCCTTGCTAGTTCTTCATCTTCAAAAATATGTTTAATATGCTCACTTACATTTGATTTACTTGTTTGGTATATCTCAACTAATTGTCCCTGAGTCAGCCACAAGTCTTCATCAGCAAAGCGCACAGACACATGAGTTATATCGTTATCGTCTTGATAGAGTATTATTTGATTTTCTTTGTTCATTGGCTTGTTTCTCTTCTCTTCTTTTGCAAATATACTCAATATACTTGGTTTTAAGGGCATTTATGCTACTTTTCTGAGACTTTACACCGTGTTTTTCAGATAATATCGCTAAATTTGCATAGTAAATCAAAGTATTGTAATTAACAGGCAAAATCAAGACGTATGGAATCTCAAAAAATCAATAGGCTGAAAGTTGTGTTAGTTGAGAATGGTAAAACCGGGAAATGGCTGGCGGAGCAGGTCGGAAAGAACGAGGCAACCGTTTCACGATGGTGTTCCAACAAGATGCAACCCTCCCTTGATATGCTTGTGAAAATTGCAGCACTTTTGAATGTTGACCCTCGCCAACTTATCAATGGCGGTAATAATGATTGATTATGGCAAAGAAAGCGACTAATAAGAAAGATAATCTTCCGATGGAAGAAGTGTTATGGAAAGCGTGTGATGCGCTGCGTGGCTCTATTGAGCCGAGCGAATACAAACACGTTGTCCTTTCATTGATATTCTTGAAGTATGCAGGCTTCCATTTTGAGAAACGCCGTCAGGAGATAATCAATGACGGTCTTGAAGACTTTGTGGATAGCATAGAGTTTTATGCAGCCAAGAATGTATTTTATCTTCCGGAAAAGGCTCGCTGGTCATATATCAAGGAAAACGCAAAGCAACCGAATATTGCTTCAATCGTGGATAAGGCACTTTCTGATATAGAGAAAGAGAATAAACCTTTGCAGGGCGCATTGCCTAATAATTATTATAGTTCACTGGGTATAGAGGCAGAAAAACTTGGTTCATTGCTTGATAAGATTGATAGTTTTGATGCCATACTCGAATCGGCAGATGGTAATGATATCATAGGGCGCGTTTATGAATATTTCCTTTCAAAGTTTGCCATTAAGGAAGGAAAAGGCAAGGGCGAATTTTATACACCCAAGACGATTGTCAATCTCATAGCCGAGATGATTGAACCCTACGAGGGGAAGATTTACGACCCTTGTTGTGGTTCGGGCGGTATGTTTGTACAATCCATGAAGTTTGTGGAGAGTCATCATGGCAATCGTCGCAAGGTGTCGGTGTATGGACAGGAATATACCAAGACCACTTTTAAACTGGCCAAGATGAACCTTGCTATTCGTGGTATCACAGCCGACTTGGGCGATTATGCCGCCAACACCTTTACCGATGACCGTCACAAAGATTTGAAAGCCGATTTCATTATGGCTAATCCTCCGTTCAACCAAAAAGACTGGAGAGCGGACAATCAACTGACGGACGATCCTCGTTGGGATGGTTATGACGTGCCGCCTACCTCTAATGCCAACTATGCTTGGATTCTCAATATGGTGAGCAAACTCTCGTCCAACGGTGTGGCAGGTTTCATTTTGGCCAACGGTGCGCTGAGTGCCGATGGTACAGAAGGAGAAATCCGTCGCAAGATGATTGAACGCGGATTGGTGGAAGCAATTGTAATACTGCCTCGTAACCTCTTTTACTCTACTGATATTTCCGTTACGCTTTGGATTATCAATGCGAATAAGAAAGGTCGTTTGGTCAATCGTAACGGAGAAGACATACATTATCGTGACCGTGAAAAGGAGATACTTTTCATCGATATGCGCCAGATGGGCGAACCCTTTGAAAAGAAATATGTGCGTTTCACCGATGAGGATATTCGTAAAGTGGCCGATACCTACCACAACTGGCAGCGAGAGGGTCATACAGAAACCTATACCGATATACCGGAGTTCTGTAAATCGGTAAGTGTTGGTGAAGATGGAGGAATTGCAGACAAAGGTTTCTCGTTGGTCCCCTCCAAATACATCGAATTTGTCAATCGGGATGAGTCGGTGGATTATGACACACGCATGAAGGAACTTCAATCGGAACTTGCCGACATCCTTCGTCAAGAAGCCAAAAGTCGAGAATCAGTACTTAATGTTTTTAAATCATTGGGTTATGAAATCGAATTATAAAAGATTGGGTAATTATATCCGGCAAGTTGATGTGCGCAATCGAGACTTGGTTGTAAATAAACTGCTTGGTTTAAGCATTGCTAAGCAGTTTATCACATCCATTGCAAATACAACGGGGACTGATATGAGTACATATAAAATAGTCCAACCTCGACAGTTTGGCTATGTTCCTGTAACTTCTCGCAATGGAGATAAAATAACAATTGCTTTGTATGAGGGGGAATCTCCTTGTATTATTTCACAGGCTTATGTTGTTTTCGAAGTCATTGACGAAACAGAATTATTGCCGGAATATCTGATGATGTGGTTTCGTAGGCCAGAGTTCGATAGATATGCCCGTTTCAAATCGCATGGTTCTGCGCGTGAAGTCTTTGAATGGAGTGAGATGTGCGAAGTCTTGTTGCCAGTTTCTTCAATTGATGAACAACGAAAGATTGTAGCCGAATATCAAGCAATAGAGCGACGGATTGAAAACAACCGCAGATTGATTGCTACTATTGAAGAAACAGCTCAGGCCATCTACCGCAAGATGTTTGTTGACGATATTGATGTGGAGAATTTGCCTGAGGGGTGGCGAATGGGAACGATTGGTGAATTTTGTAAAGAAACAAAATCGGGTGGTACTCCTAATCGTTCTAATCCTAAATATTGGGATAAACACCATTATCGATGGCTAAAATCTGGAGAAGTGGCAAATAACATTATCTTTGACACGGAAGAATACATTAGCAGAGAAGGTTTAAAGGGGAGTTCTGCTAAAATTATTCCGAGTGGGACTGTCGTTATGGCTATGTATGGTGCAACCGCTTCACAAGTGACGTATTTAGACTGTGACACCACAACGAACCAAGCATGTTGTAATATGCTAACAGCAACCTTTGAGGAAGCCGCATATCTTTATTTTCATTGTCTTTACCAGCAAGAGAATATCAAACGTCTTGCAAACGGTGGAGCACAAGAGAATTTAAGTCAAGAACTTATATGCGCACAACCAATTCTTATCTGCGAAAACACACATATATATGATGTTTTTTCTAAATTACTCAGCGCAAAAATTGCTTTTTCTAAAGAAAATTATTGCTGTGGTATATTACTCAAAAACCTATTATAAATATATTAATTATTTAATATATATTGAAAATTATATAACCCCAAAGTATCAATATAAAAAATTCAACTGTCCGCATTGCAATACAG
>JAIEHQ010000027.1 GCA_029065825.1 Alistipes sp. | reverse complement strand
CCCGGCCGCGCCCCCCGGCCCCCGCCCCCCCCCCCCCCCCCGGCGGGGGGCGAGGCGGGGGCGGAAGGTTTCCGCCCGCCGCTGCCGGAGGAGAATGAGAGTCCCGCATCCGGAGAGGATGCGGGACTCTTTAAATTAATAGAACACCGACCGTATCGAGAAATCCAACAATCGCGGCACGCAAATCATTCGACATTAGATCGTATAAATGAAATACCCGACATATTCCATATGCAAAATGGACTGCTTAGACTTTTATGGAAAAAATAAAGGTGTCGATTTCGACACCTTTATAACAGATATTGCTCTGTCGGGCGGGTGCAGAAAGGTGGTATTACCCACTCTTCCCACGTCGTAAACACGGGCAAATACCGTGCTGAATCCCGAGGTCCTCCCTCACGCTGCAAATGTAGCAAACATTATGCGGAAAACAAAATCTTCACTTTTTCAAATATTTTTCGCAAAACCCTTGCATCATGTGCCGAACGTAGGACCTTCGGATATTGCTCCTCTATTTCTTCAGGCGCAGGAACGAATAGCCGAACCGCTCGCAGGCCGCCCGCTCCAGCTCCTCGCGTGCCGAGGGGTGGGCGATGTCGATCAGTGCGCGGGCGCGCTGGGCCATGCCCTTGCCCTGCAGGTATGCGGCACCGTACTCCGTGACGACATACTGCGTCTGGAAGCGGGTCGTGACCACACCCGCGCCGGGCGTGAGCAGCGCCTTGATCTTCGAGACCCCTTTCGAGGTGGCCGCCGGAAGGGCGATGAAGGTCTTGCCCCCTTCGGAGAGCGCGCCGCCGTACATGAAGTCGTGCTGGCCGCCCACGCTCGAATAGATCATCGTGCCGATCGAGTCGGCGCAGATCTGTCCCGTCAGATCGACCTCCAGTGCCGAGTTGATGGCCATGACCTTCGGGTTCTGGCGGATGATGGCCGGGTCGTTGGTCCAGGCCACGTCCTTGACGATCAGATCCTCGTTGTAGTCCATGAAGTCGTAGAGCCGCTTGGAGCCGAGGGCCAGCGAGGCGAGGTTCTTGCCCGGCAGGATCTTCTTCTCGGTGTTGTCGATGATTCCCTTCTCGATGAGCGGCACGACTCCGTCGGTCAGCGCCTCGGTGTGGAGTCCCAGGTGCTTGTGGTCCATCAGAGCCGAGAGCACGGCGTTGGGAATGCCGCCCACGCCGATCTGGAGCGTCGCCCCGTCGGGGATCAGCTCGGCGATGTAGTCGCCGATCTTGCGGTCGATCTCGCTGGGTTCGACCGTCGGAAGCTCGACGAGCGGTTCATCGACCTCGACGCATGCGTCGAGTTTCGAGACGTGGATCAGCGCATCGCCGTAGGAGAACGGTACGTGGGGGTTGATCTGGGCGATCACGACCTTCGAACATTCGACGGCCGAGACGGCCAGGTCGGCCGACATGCCGAAGCTGACGTAGCCGTCGGCGTTGGGGCGCGAGCAGTTGAGCAGCGTCACGTCGAGCGGAATGATCCCCCTCCGGAACAGGTCGGGGATCTCGCCCAGGAAGGCGGGGATCGCCTCGCCGTAGCCCTCGGCGATCCATTTGCGTACGGGGTTGGAGACGAAGAGGCTGCGGACCAGGAAGCTCTCCTTGTATTCCGGCTTGCAGTAGGGCGCTTCGCCGCGTCCGACGGCGAAGGCCGAATAGACCTTCACGTCGCGCAGTTCGCCGCCCCGGTCGGCCATCGCCTGCACGAGGACCTCGGGGATCGAGACGCTGCCCTGGATGTAAACGCTGTCGCCCGATTTGATGAGTTTGACCGCTTCGGCGGCAGTGGTGTATCGAATCATAATTTCGTTCGTTTTAGTTTGCGTTGTCTTCGGCGAATGCGGCGAGCCGCTCGTCGAGCAGTGAGAATTGAGCGTCGCGGTTCATCTGCGACACACAGACGCGCACGCCCTCCTGCTGGCTGCCCGCCGACGAGAGCGAGATGGCGCAGATGCCGTAGCGCAGCAGTGTGGCGACCAGCTCGGCGCTGGTCATCCGTCCGTAGCCTACCGTGAAGAAGAATCCGTCGCTGACCTTCTCGTCGAGGTCCCGGTCATAGACGATCCGGAATCCGTGGCGCCCGAAGATCTCCTTGATGCGGTGGGCGCGCGCGGCGTATTCGCGGGCGTGTCCCACGAAGTCCAGCGTGCCGTCCGCCGCCGCGCGGAACATGGCCGCCAATGCGTACTGGGCCGTGTGGCTCGTGCCCGACGAGGCGGCGTAGAGGAAGGTCAGCGCGTAGGATTCGCCGAACTTGCCGATGCCGTAGCGCTCCTTGAGCGCCGGATAGAAGCGGTGGTACATTTTGTCCGAGATCGCTGCGACGGCGATGCGCTGGCCCGCGTAGCTGAAGATCTTCGAGCCGGAGAGCATCAGCACGTAGTTGTCCGTATAACGGGCGACGGTCGCCTGGTAGGGCGGCTGGAACGGGTGGCCCAGGTCGCGGCGGAAGTCCATGCCCATGTAGGCGAGGTCCTCCAGCACGACCGTGTCGTAGCGAGTGGCCAGCTCGCCGATGGTGCGCAGCTCCTCCTCGGTCAGGCAGATCCATGCCGGGTTGTTGGGGTTCGAGTAGATGATCGCCGCCACGTTGCCCCGGCTCAGGTAGCTCTCCAGCTTGGGTCCCAGCTTCTCGGCGCGGTAGTCGTAGATGTCGAACGACTCGCTCTTGATTCCCAGGATGCGGGCCTGCTGCCGCTGTACGGGGAAGCCCGGGTCGATGAAGAGGATCGTATCCTTGCGGGGATCGCACTGCGAGCAGAGCTGGAAGAGGCAGAAGCTGCCCTGCATCGAGCCGACCGTCGGGATGCAGCCCTGGGGTGCCACGTCGATGTCGAGGAACGCCTTGATGAAGCGCGAAGCCTCCTGCTTGATCGGCGCGATGCCCGGAATGGGGGGGTAGATAGAGGCCTGTCCCCGGTCGAGCGCCTCCCGCTCGGCCGCTACGCCGACCGCCTCGGGCGGAAGTCCCGGCACGCCCATCTCCAGGTGGAGGAATTCGGTCTTCGAGTCGGCTTCGAGCGTCCCGCCGATGGCGCATACCTGGCGGATCGTGGCTCCGGCGATGTCGTTGATGTCCATGCTGCGGAGCAGTGCGTCGAACTGCTCCTGCGGAATGATGGCTGCCATTATCTGCGGTGTTTTTGAGCGTATTCGTAACCGGCGCGGAAAGCCTTCAGGTTCATTTCGACGATCTGCTCGCCCTTGCGTGCGAAGATGCTGCGGATGCCCTCCTCGAACTTCTCGGCTCCCAGCTCCAGGAAGGGGGCCGCCGCGCCGAGCAGTACGATGTTGGCCGCGCGGGGCGAGGCCTGCTCCTTGGCGATTGCATCCACGTCGATCAGGATCACGTTGTCGTGCTTGCGCAGCTCGGCATAGACGCTCTCCGCTTCGGGGTAGTTGTCGATATTGACGAACGGGGTGGTGTTGGCGATGATCCACCCCTCGCGGCTCAGGAAGGGAACGTAGCGCAGCGCCTCCATCGGTTCGAGCGAAATGATGATGTCCGCCGCACCCTGCGGGATGAGGTCCGAGCAGATCGGTGCGGAGCTGATGCGCAGGTTCGACTGCACGTCGCCGCCGCGCTGGCTCATGCCGTGCACTTCGGCCTGCTTGATGTTGAGTCCCTCCTTGAGGGCGGCTTCTCCGATGACGGTGGCGATGGAGAGGATGCCTTGTCCTCCCACGCCGGAAAGTATGATGTCTCGCTTCATGGCTTGTCTCTATTTTTTAGCGTTGTGGCGTTTTGCGGTCTGGATGCACTCGCGGCGCGGGATGATGACCGATACGCCCTTGTACTCGATCTCTTCGCGGATCGTGCGGCGGATCTCCTCCATGTTCTTGGGCAGGGGCACCACCACGCGGATGTGGGCGGGATCGACACCCAGTCCGGCGCAGATCTGCTCCAGACGGCCCGTGCCGGCCGAATCCTGGCCTCCGGTCATGCCGGTGGTAAGGTTGTCGGAGATCACGACCGTGATGTTGCTGCCCTCGTTCACGGCATCGAGCAGGCCCGTCATGCCCGAGTGGGTGAAGGTCGAGTCGCCGATGACGGCCACCGAGGGGAACTGGCCTCCGTCGGCGGCACCCTTGGCCATCGTGATCGAGGCACCCATCTCGACGCAGGTGTCGATGGCGTGGAACGGAGCCAGCGAGCCGAGCGTGTAACAGCCGATGTCGCTGAAGACCTTGGCCGTCTTGTAGTGCTCGTGCAGCACCTCGTTCAGCGCGGTGTACATGTCGCGGTGGCCGCAGCCCATGCAG
>JAIEHQ010000026.1 GCA_029065825.1 Alistipes sp. | reverse complement strand
CCGCGCCCCCCCCCCCCCCCCCCCCCCCCCCCCGCGCGGGGGCCGCCATTCGGCACCACCCCACAAAAACCCCCCCCCCCCTCCGAACGTTTGTCGGAATTTTTCTTCCGGGCCTACAGCGTGGCTTTCGATTCGACTTTCGCTTCGGAATCGACCTTCTTGATGAGTCCCTGCAGCACGTTGCCCGGGCCGAGTTCCGTGAACTCGTCCACTCCGTCGGCGAGCATCTCACGCACGATGTAGGTCCAGCGCACCGGAGCCGTCAGCTGGGCGATCAGGTTGGCCTTGATGACGGCCGGATCGGTCTGGGGCTTGGCATCGACGTTCTGGTAGATCGGACAGACGGGGGCGGCGAACGGCGCTTCGTCGATCGCCTTCGCAAGCTCGACCTTGGCCGGCTCCATCAGGGGCGAGTGGAACGCTCCGCCCACGGGCAGGCGCAGCGCGCGCTTGGCTCCGGCCTCCTTGAGCTTCTCGCAGGCGGCATCGACAGCTTCGACGCTGCCCGAGATTACCAGCTGGCCGGGGCAGTTGTAGTTGGCTGCCACGACCACACCGTCGATCGCGGCGCACACCTGCTCGACCTGCTCGTCGGCCAGTCCGAGGATCGCCGCCATCGTGCCGGGAGCGGCCTCGCAGGCCTGCTGCATGGCCATCGCGCGCTTGGATACCAGGCGCAGGCCGTCCTCGAAGGAGAGTGCGCCGGACACCACCAGCGCCGAGAACTCGCCGAGCGAGTGGCCGGCCACCGCGTCGGGCTTCACGCCGAGCGCCTTGGCCAGTACGACCGAGTGGAGGAATACGGCCGGCTGCGTCACCTTGGTCTGCTTGAGCTCCTCGGGGGTGCCGGCGAACATGATGTCGGTAATGCGGAATCCGAGGATCTCGTTCGCCTTCTCGAACAGCTCGCGCGCCTCGGGGATGTTGTCGTAGAGGTCCTTGCCCATGCCGACGGCCTGAGCGCCCTGACCCGGAAATACGTATGCGTGTTTCATCGCGTATTGAATTTTTCGTGAATATTTTTCCGTTCGCGGACAAAGATACGAATAATTTCCTTACATTTGCACAGCAACGGTTCACAACGGGGCGGCAGCCCCTGCGGATTAAATGGGAATGCAGTGAAAGTCTGCGACAGTTCCCGCTGCTGTGAGTTCCGTCTCGCCGCCCCTGCGGGGTGCGAGGCCCGTTGCCGCGACAATCTTTTACGACTTGTGCCACTGGTTCCACCGGGAATCGGGAAGGCGTCGCGGCAGGAACGAGTCAGAAGACCAGCCGGTGCGCTCCTCCTGCGCGGAGGGGGATTCAGTGGAGATATGCGTCTGCGGAGAACGGAGCTGTCGGAAACCGGTGCAAGGGCATCCTCGATTCGATGGAAGAATCATTTCGGGACCGATTCAGGGTCGGTTTTTCGCGCGACGATACGGATTTCGTCTTTCGCATCCCGCTTCGGCGGTGGCGACGGACAGGCGTTTCGGTCGTAGTAAAGTAGAGATTAGTATGGACTGAAACGGAGAGACCGCCCCTCGGGGGACGGTCTCTTCGGCTTTTTACGGGCCGCTATTGTTCGGGAAGCGGGGCGAAAGCATCCTTGTAGAGTCCGCAGACGGGGCATACCCAGTCGTCGGGAATCTCCTCGAAGGCGGTGCCCGCCTTGATGCCGCTCTCGGGATCGCCCGTCGCGGGGTCGTACACGTAGTCGCAGGAGGTGCAGCCGTATCGGGCGGGGAAGCAGCGTTCGGCCACCTTATCCCAGTCGATCAGCCCCCACCAGGCCCCGATGAAGTCGGCGCGGCGGTTGCGGTAGTCGATATAGTAGGCGTGTTCCCAGACATCGAGGGTCATCAGCGGGCGCATGCCCCGCGTCATCGGATTGCCCGCGTTGCTTTCGGCCAGAATGTGCAGCTTGCCGCCCTTGTCTGCGGCGAGCCACACCCACCCCGAGCCGAAAAGCCCCGCGGCGGCTTTGGCGAACTCTTCCTTGAATGCCTCGACCGAACCGAATTCGGCGGCCAGACGTTCGGCCAGGCGCTGCGGCATCGGCCGCTGTTCGGGGGTGAGCATGAGGAAGAAGAAGGTGTGGTTCCAGGTCTGGGCGGCGTTGTTGTAGATCGCGCCCTCCGATTTGCGCACGATCTGGTCGAGCGTCATCGCTTCGTAGGGGGTGCCGGCGATCAGCCGGTTGAGGTTGTCCACGTAGGTCTGCAGGTGCTTGCCGTAGTGGTAGTCGAAGGTCTCTTTGCTCATTGCGGGAGCAAGCGCTTCCGGTGCGTAGGGAAGCTCGGGCATCGTGTGTTTCATGACTGCTTTTTTTGTTTTAGGTTCGTCGGTGTCGGAGTGTGCCGCGCCGCTCGTTCGCTCCGCCCCGGTCGGTTGCGCCGCTGTGCGGAGGCCCTCTCCTTCGCCGGCGAAAGATTCGGCGCAGAGGCGGGTCGCGATGCAGGCGACGAACGGGAGCAGCAATACGAAGATCTTTTTCATGGGCGGCGACACTGTGTTCGTTTGCAGCGGAGCGATGCAAGAACGGTGCAAAACTCGCTCGGGACGGAGAAAAAACGGTTTTTTGAGCGGTAAAATCGCTGCCGGCCTGAAATTTGCTAAATTTGCGGCCGTATGGGAAAACTGAGATTCGGCATCGTCGCTTCGCTGCTGTGCCTGGTTGCCGGCACGGCGTTCGGCGCGGCGGAGGGTTATTCCGTGCGCGGGCGGGTAATCGACCGCTCTTCGCGCCGCCCGGTCGCTTATGCGGCCGTCTTCGTTACCGGTCGCCCGGAGCGGGGGACCACCACCGACTCGCTCGGGCGATTCGAGCTGGAGCGGCTCGCGCCGGGCATTTACGGCTTTACGGTCTCCTGCATCGGCTACCGTACGGTCGAGACTCCCGAATACCGGGTGGCGGCCGCCACGCCTTTCGTCGAGATCGAGATCGAGGAGGAGCCGGAGCAGCTCGCGACGGTGACCGTGCGTCCGTCGCCCTTCCGCCGCACGATCGAAAGTCCCGTGAGCATGCGGGTGATCGGCATGCGGGAGATCGAGAAGAGCCCCGGCTCGAACCGCGACGTGTCGCGCATCGTGCGCTCCTATCCCGGAGTGGCCTTCTCGCCGATCGGCTACCGCAACGACCTGATCGTGCGGGGCGGAGGTCCCTCGGAGAACCGTTTCTTCATGGATGGGATCGAGATTCCGAACATCAACCACTTCGCCACGCAGGGGGCCTCGGGCGGGCCGGTCAGTATCGTCAATTCCGACCTGGTGCGCGAGATCGACTTCTATACGGGAGCCTTTCCCGTCGATCGTGCGGGGGCGCTCAGTTCGGTGCTCGACTTCCGGCTGCGCGACGGCGACCGCGAGCGGCAGACCTTCAAGGCGACGCTCGGGGCTTCGGAGGTGGCGCTGAGCGGCAGCGGACACGTGGGGCGGAAGACCACCTACCTCTTCTCCGTGCGCCAGTCCTACCTCCAGCTGCTTTTCAAGTTGCTGGGGCTTCCTTTCCTGCCCAACTACATCGACGGACAGATGAAGGTCAAGACCCGGTTTTCGGAGCGCGACGAACTGACGCTGCTCGGGCTGGTCGGCATCGACAACATGCGGCTCAACCTCGACGAGCGGGGCGAGGAGAACGAATACCTGCTCAGCTACCTGCCCCGCATCCGGCAGGAGACCTTCACGGTCGGGGCGGTCTATCGCCACTTCGCGGGGCGGCACGAGCTGTCGGTGGCGCTGAGCCGCAACTACCTCAACAACCGCAATCTCAAATACCTCGACAACGACTCTTCGTCGGAGGAGAACCTGATGCTGCGGCTGCGGGGCGTCGAGCAGAAGACCTCGCTGCGCGTCGAGAACCGCTCCCGCCTCGGGCGCTGGACCCTGCGCGAGGGGGTGGAGGCGAGCTATTCGACCTACCGCAACCGCACGCTGCGGCGCGTCTATCGCGGGGAGGGCGAACTGCTCGACTACCGGACCCGGCTGGGGATCGTCGGCTGGGGCGTGTTCGCCGGCGCCGACTATGCGTCGGCCGACAGACGGCTGACCCTCTCGGCGGGCGTGCGGGCCGACGGATGCGACTTTTCGGCCGCGACCCGGCGGTTCTGGCAGCAGCTCTCGCCCCGGGTGTCGGCCTCCTATGCGCTGAGCGATAGCTGGTCGGTCAATGCGGGGGCGGGCATGTTCTACCAGCTTCCGCCCTATACGGCCCTCGGCTACAAGGAGGAGGGCGTGGAGGTCAATCGCGGCCTGAAGTACATGCGGGCCACGCAGGGGGCGCTCGGCTTCGACTGGCGGCTGCGCGACCGGCTGATCGTCTCGGTCGAGGGATTCTGCAAATATTACACGGACGTGCCTCTTTCGGTCGCCGACGGGGTGCCGCTGACCTGCAAGGGCGACGACTACGGCACGGCGGGCGACGAACAGCTCGTTTCGTCGGCTGCGGGGCGTGCCTGCGGAGCGGAGCTGATGGTCCGCTGGCAGATTCCCGACCGCCTCAACGTGGTCGGTGCCTTTACCTGGTTCCGCAGCGAATACCGCCGCGACAGGCGGAGCGCCTATATCCCCTCGGCCTGGGACAACCGCTTCATCGCCAACGTCAGCGGCACGTACGACCTGCCGCGCCACTGGAGCGTGGGGGCGAAGCTGAGCGCCATAGGCGGTGCGCCCTACACGCCTTACGACGTGGAGAAGTCGTCGCTCGTGCTCGCATGGAACGCTCAGGGCCGTCCCTATTACGACTATGCGCGCTACAACACGGGCCGCCTCGATGCGTTCGTGCAGCTCGACCTGCGGATCGACAAGGTATTTTACCTGCGCGGCTGCATGCTGGGGCTGTACGTCGATCTGCAGAACGTGACCTGCAGCAAGCTGCGGCAGCCCGACGTGCTGGTAAGCACGGGCGTGATCGAGAATCCGGAGGCTTCGCCCGCCGAGCAGCGCTACAAGATGAAATACCTGCGCCAGGCGAGCGGCACGCTGGTGCCGACGCTCGGCGTGACGGTCGAGTTCTGACCTGCCGGTCCGGGAGGGAACGAAGCCGCCGCATCCGGAATCCGGATGCGGCGGCTTCGTCTTGGTCGGAGGCGCGCTATTTCTTCGTGGCGCTCTCCTTGAGTTTCTCGATCTGCGTCTCGGCTTCGGCGGTCAGCTTCGCGGCCTGTCGCTCCGCCTCCTTGACCAGTGCGTCGCCCGCTTTCTCGGCTGCGATCTTGGCGATCTTGCCGCTCGCCTTGTCGATGAGCTTCTGCCGCTCCTGCCGGGCTGCCGCGATCAGTTTTTCGCCCGCCTTCCGGGCCTCCTCGCGGAGCTTCTCGGCCTGCCGCTCGATCTCCTGGCCGAGGTTCTCGCTGCCGGTCAGTTTCTGGATCTGCTGGTTCACGACGTTGGTCACGGCCGTCTCGACCGCCTTTTTGGTATCGACCGTGATTTTGGGCGAGGAGAAGGTACCCCCGATGGCGACATCGACATCGCCGAGCACCCCCGACGCTCCCGAGGGAAGCGTTACCCGGGCCGTGTAGTCGATCGTCTGGTCCAGGCCGGTCGATCCCTCCAGACCGAGCTGCACGGAGCCTAATTTGAGATCGAATGGTTTGGTGCGCAGCCGTCCGTCGGCGATCGTGAATCCGATGCGCAGGTCGCGGGTCTCGATCTTGCGCAGGTTGTCGTTCTTGAGCGCCGTCGCCAGCTTGTCGAACACCTCGAGGTTCTGGAGCCGGATATTCGACGAGCGCAGCTCGCCCGAGGCGTTCATCGATGCCAGGTCGGGCGACATGTCGGCGTTCATCGCGGTGGCCAGCGTCATGTCGAGCGAGTAGCTGCCGCCGGTCTTCTCGAAGAGCGGGACGATTTTGCGGACCATCTCCAGTTCGGCGAAGGTCTGCGCGAAGGAGGCCTCCGTGAATCCCAGGGTCAGCTTCAGCGCCGGGGCCTTCGCGGGATCGGGCGTGGCATAGCTGCCTGCGGCCCGCAGCGAGCCGCCGAAAGCCTTCATGCGCAGCTGCTCCATCGAGAGGGTGCCTGCGGCCGCGCGCAGGGAGCCCGAGAAGTCGGTAAGCGTCATCTGCTGGAAGAGGATCTTGCCGACGGAGGCCTGCAGCGAGAGGTCGAGGTTGTTCGGGATCACGACGGCCTGTGCCGGCTCCTCCGGCGAAGCTGCGGTCGCGGGCAGCTCGTCTCCCGCTTCGGAATCGGGCACCAGATCGAGCAGCTCGTTCAGGTCGAGCAGCTCCGAGCGCAACGAGAGTCGTCCGGAGAGCCGTTCGCCCCGCAGCAGATAGCCCATGTAGCCGCTCAGGCGGCCTTCGGCTGCCAGGTCGCTGCGGCCCACCCGCAGCGAACAGTCGCCCAGCGTGAGTGCCTGCGGCGTGACGGAGGCCGCCGCGTGGCGGAGTTCCACTTCGGGCAGCGTGCCGACCCGGGCCGAGATGCCCTCTATTTCGAGCGAACCCGAAGCCTCCAGCTTCTCGAAGCGTTGCGCCTCGAGGTCGGACATGCGTCCGGCGGCTTTCACGTCGGCCGTGACGATGCCGGCGAGCGTGACCGACTCGTCGAGCGGATAGACCTTGCGGATGGCACCCAGGTCGATCTTGCCCGACAGGGCCGCCCGGAACTGCAGGTCGCTCAGCGGGGTGGCCGCCCGGAGCGATGCCGAGAACGAGTTGCCCGCCATCGTGAGGCCGAAGTCGGAGATATCGACGACCGTGGCATCGAGCGAACCTCCCGGGTTGCTCGCCGCAGCGGCCAGCCGGATGTCCGTTACCGCCTCCGGCAGCGAGGCGTACTTGAAGCTGCCGTCGCTGACCGCGAGAGACGCGCCGAAAGCGGGCAGCGAATTGCCGCGCATCTCGCCTTTGGCCCACGCTTCGAGCCGCATTCGGCCCGAGGCGCTCAGGTCCTTGAAGTCGCGGGTGTAGAAGGCCGGGATCATCCCCAGCAGGTCGCGGAAGCCGATCTGCGAGGTCTGCAGGCGGAGGTCGGTGCGGATCGCCTCGCCGGCCGTCTCGACCCATCCGTCGAGCGAGACCGTGATGGCGTTCAGCCGCAGGGTGTTGTCGGAGAGCGTGAAGCGCATCCGCTCCAGGTCGGCCTCGATGTCGGCGCGGAGTTCGGCCTCCAGGCCCGATACGAGGCGCTGTCCGGCCGATTCGTAGCGGATGTCGCCTGCCCCGAGATGCAGCGCCAGGGTGCTCGTCGCGGTCGAGAGGTCGCCCCGCAGCCGCAGCGAGAGGGGCGATACGGAGGCGTAGGTGCGGGTCGAGTCGTCGGCGTAGCGCAGCGTGGCCCCGTCGATCGAGAGGTCGCGCAGCGCCAGACGGAATGCCGCCGGCTCCTCCTCTTCGTCCGTCTCTTCCGGTGCGGGTGCGTCGGAGGGCTTCATCACGTCCCAATTGACCGCGCCGTCGGCAGCCTTGCGGGCGAGGATCGCCGGCCGGTCGAGCAGGATGCGTTTCACGTCGAATCCCTCGTCGCCGAAGAGCGAGAGCAGATCGACCACGACCGAAATGCGGTCGGCCGCGACGATCGTGTCGCCCTCGAAGCGCTCCGTGCCCACGAGGGTCAGCCCCTCGAGGTCGATCGAGGCGTTGGGAAAGTGGCGCAGCAGGCTGATGTCCAGCTTTTCGAAGTCGAGACGCGCCGTCAGCATCTTGTTCGCCTCGTGTTTCACGATGTCGCCGATGCGTCCGCGCAGCGCCAGCGGCACGAGGAGGGCCGCCGCCAGCAGGACGAGGAGGACGATGCCCGAAATTTTCAGAGTCTTTTTCATGATCGGTTGGGTTTTGTCGGGGAATTATGGCTTGCGGGCCTCGGCTCCGTGCCGGGGCGGGCTATTTGTTGAGCAGCGACGGATTGTAGAGATACCGCTTGATGCTGCGCTTGGGTGTCTTTTCGAACTCGGTGGGGTAGAGCGTGATGCTCGCCACCTGCTCGTAGGCGGCGAGCAGTTTGTTCAGCTCCCGCAGGTTGTTCTCCATGACGGCGGGCAGCTCCTCCTTCGTGATTCCTTCCGCCTCGGCCTGCTCGTAGTCCGGCACGGCCAGCGCCCTCAGGCGGCCTTCGTATTCGAGTACGAGCGACTCCTGCACCAGGTACATGTTGTTGAGGCGGTCCTCTATCTCCTCCGGGTAGATGTTCTGGCCGCTGCTGCCCAGGATCATCGTTTTCGAGCGGCCCCGGATGTAGAGCGTGCCGTCGGGATCCATCGTGCCGATGTCGCCTGTGTGGAGCCATCCCTGGCGGTCGAGGACCTTGGCGGTCTCCTTCTCGTTCTTGTAGTATCCCAGCATGACGTGCTCGCCGCGCACGAGGATCTCGCCCGGAGTGTGCTCCGGATCGTGCGAGTCGATGCGCACCTCGATGTATTCGGCGATGTAGCGGCCGCACGATCCGGCCTTGAACTCGTTGTCGGGCGTGAAGCTGATGAGCGGGGCGCACTCGGTCATGCCGTAACCGATGGTAATGGGGAACTTGATCTCCATGAGGAAGGTCTCCGTCTCCTGGTTCATCGGCGCGCCGCCGACGATGAAGATGCCCACTTGGCCGCCGAACGAATCCATCAGTTTCTTGCGGATGACCGTGCGGATGGCCGTGTTGAGCAGCGGAATCTTCATGGCCAGGCTCATCGGACCCCGTTCGAGCAGCGGGAGCACCTGCTTGCGGTAGATCTTCTCGAGGATCAGCGGGACGCAGCAGATGACCGTCGGCTGCACGCGCTGCATCGCCTCGATCAGGATCTTCGGGGTGGGGATCTTGCCCAGCAGCGTGATGTGGCCGCCGACGGCCAGCGGAGCGAGGAAGTCGAAGGCGCAGCCGTAGGCGTGGGCCAGGGGCAGGAATGAGAGGGTGCGCCCTCCCTGCTGGAAGTAGTTGGCGCCGGTCTGGGTGTTGATGGCGTTGCGGGCGAAGAGTACGTTGCCTGTGAGGTTATTGACCGAGAGCATCACTCCCTTCGAGTAACCGGTGGTGCCCGAGGTGTAGTTGAGCAGCGCCATCCGCTCGTTGGGAATGTCGGGGTAGCGGATCTGCTCCGGTCCGAATCCGTGCGGGTAGGCTTCGGCGAAGCGGGCATCGCCGTTCTGCTGGAACGAAGTGAGCTTTTTCACGTCGCCGCGTTCGAAGATCGCCTGCAGGTCCGTAAGCGAGAAGACCGCCTCGATGCCGGGGATCCGCTCCTGCTCGATCGCATCCCAGAACGTGTCGCCCAGGAAGAGCAGCCGGCTTTCGGAGTGGTTGATGATGTGGATCACGTCGTTGGGGTGGAAGTCCTGCAGGATGGGGACGATGACCGCTCCGTAGGTTATCGTGGCGATGTAGGTGATGCACCAGCGGGGGTTGTTGCGTCCGATCAGGGCGATGCGGTCGCCGGGGCGGATGCCCGCCTCCGCGAAGAGCAGGTGCAGGCGGGCGATCTGGGCGCCCATTTCGAGGTAGGTGAAGCGCTCTCCCTTGAAATAATCGGTCAGAGCCGGCAGGGAGGCGTTCTCCCGGAAACTCGTCTCGTATATGCGGATGAGATTTTCGTGCAGCATAGATTTTCGAAGTAAAAAGGTTCCGGACAAATATAAACAAAAAGAGGACCACATGCAATTTTTGCTGCGCTCCTCCTTCCGTTCGGTTTTTCGTGCGGCGGCTCCGGTGCGCCCCGCCCGTCATTTTTTGTGGCCGTTCCGGGGTTTCCAGATGTATATTTTCGATTCGGTGCCGTTTTTCAGGCGGACGATGTTCTTGCGGTGGGTGTAGAGCAGCAGCAGCGCCGTGACGAACGAGAAGACCACGAACGGTGTCGAGTGGCTCACTTTCGGCGATGCCAGCGTGAAGACCGGGAAGCAGCAGCCCGCGACGATCGAGGCGAGCGATACGTAGTGGGTCATCATCAGGATGATCAGCCACACGCCCAGGCAGAGCAGCACGACGGGCGGGTAGATGCCCGTGATGGCCCCGACGAGCGTGGCGACCCCCTTGCCGCCTCGGAATCCCGCGAAGATGGGGAAGATGTGTCCCAGCACGGCCGCGAAGACGGCGATGATCTTCAGGTTGATCAGCCACATGTCGCTCACGTAGTCGTCGTACTTGAGCAGCTCTACCAGCGTCACGGCGACGAATCCCTTGAGGAAGTCGAGGGCGAATACCGGCAGTGCGGCGCGGCGCCCCAGCACCCGCAGCATGTTGGTCGTGCCGGCGTTCTTGCTGCCGTGCTCGCGGATGTCGATGCCGTAGTATTTTTTGCCGATCCACACGGCGCTGGGAATCGAGCCGAGCAGGTAGGCGATCAGAATCATCGTGACGATGCAGTAGTAGGTCAGTATCATGGTCGTTTCTTGTTGCGATTGATCATGCAAATATAAAATAAAAATTTATAAAATCGGCTTTCCGGCGAGAAAAAGGTGGCCGGGTGTGGGTAAATCCGTCGGAAATTAGTACCTTTGTCCGGAAAATCAATTATTAACCGCTAACTTATTTCTCAGACTTGTTGTTATGATTAATACGAGAGCCTTGTTGGAGCCGATGGGGTCGTGGGCCTGGTGGCGCTCCTGGATTCAGTTGTTTATCGGTTGCGCGATCATGGGCGCCGGTTTCGTCCTTTTCATCAATCCCTATGATTTCGTCCCCGGCGGCGTGTACGGCGCGGGCATCGTGTTGCATAACGTCTTTCCCTCGGTCCAGGTCGGTACCTTCGGCTACATGTTCGATATTCCGCTGATGATTATCGCGGTGCTGGTCTTCGGCGGCCAGTTCGGCGCCCGCACGGTCGTGGCGGCGCTTTTTACCCCCGGTTTCATGAACATGCTCACGCGCATGGTCTATCCCGACCAAGCGGCGGTCGAGAGCCTCGATCCGGCGCTGCTGCTGGGCGGCTCGCTCAACTTCACGGACGATCTGCTGCTCGCCTGCATCATCGGCTCGCTCGTCATTGCGGTCGGCCAGGCTCTGGTGGTGCGCACGCAGGCGACTACGGGCGGTACGGACATCATCGGCATGCTGTTCCAGAAGTATCTGGGCATCAAGTTCTCGACCGGTATCTTCATCGCCGACAGCGTGGTGGTTCTCTCGGGTCTTCTGGTTATCGGCTTCGGTCTCGGCTCGTCGGAGGGCGAGGGGGCCGGCTGGGTGCTGACCTGCTATTCGCTCATCACGATCTTCCTCGCCTCGCGCTTCCTGGCGCGCTTCCTGGACGGTGCCTCCTACGACAAGCTGCTCTTCATCATCAGCGAGCATAACGATACGCTCAAGAAGTTCATCATCGAGGATATGGGGCGCGGTGCCACCTATGTCAAGGCGCGCGGCATGTACTCCGAGCAGGAGAAGGACATGATCTTCCTGGTGGTCAATCGCAAGGAGGTGCGTCTGGTGCAGCGCAAGGTGCAGGAGATCGATCCCCGCGCATTCTTCGTGGTAACGGATGCCTACGACACCTACGGCGAGGGCTTCAAACCCTTCCCCGAGGCCGATACGATTCAGGCGCAATAATTTGTCGATAAAGTCCGGAAAACGGGAACCGCATTGGTCGATTCCCGTTTTTCCGGTGTAATACAGGGGCGGAAAGCCCGGATATGATTATGGATACAATGAAACTGAACGCGCTGCGTCCGCTGCAGGGCGTGGGACGCAAGCTCTTCGTCGAAACGTACGGATGCCAGATGAATGTCGGCGACACCGAGATCGTCGTTTCGATCATGCAGCGGGAGGGTTACCTCTACACCGACCGGCTCGACGAGGCGGACGTGGTGCTGCTCAACACCTGCTCGATCCGCGACAATGCCGAACAGCGTATCTGGGGCCGTCTGCGCGAGCTGGACCACCTGCGCCGCCGTCGCCGGGGGATGCTCGTCGGCGTGATCGGCTGTATGGCCGAGCGGCTGAAGGAGCGGCTGCTGGAGGGCGACCATCCGGTCGATGTCGTGGCCGGACCGGATGCCTACCGCGATCTTCCCCGCCTGGTCCGCGAGGCGGAGGCGGGGACTCAGGGGGTCAATGTCCTGCTCTCGCGCGAGGAGACCTATGCCGAGATCGCGCCCGTGCGTCTGGACCGCAACGGCGTGAGCGGCTACGTGGCCATCATGCGCGGCTGCAACAACTACTGCTCCTACTGCGTGGTGCCCTATACGCGGGGCGTGGAGCGCAGCCGCGATCCGCAGACGATTCTGGAGGAGGTGCGCACGCTCTTCGCCAACGGCTACCGCGAGGTCACGCTGCTCGGGCAAAACGTCAATTCCTACCGCTGGGAGCAGACCGGTTTCCCGGAGCTGATCCGCATGGTGGCCGAGGTCTCGCCGCTGCTGCGGGTGCGCTTCGCCACCTCCCATCCGAAGGACATGAGCGACCGGCTGCTGGAGGCGATGGCCGCGATGCCCAACATCTGCCGCTGCATCCACCTGCCGGCACAGTCGGGATCGACCCGCATGTTGGAGAAGATGAACCGCAAATACACCCGGGAGTGGTACCTCGACCGTATCGCGGCCATCCGCCGCTACCTGCCCGACTGCGCCATAACGACCGACCTGATCGCCGGCTTCTGCACCGAGACGCAGGAGGACCATCGGGCGACGCTGTCGCTCATGGAGGAGGTGGGCTACGAGTTCGCCTACATGTTCAAGTATTCCGAGCGTCCCGGAACCTTCGCCCAGCGCCACATGCCCGACGATATCGGGGAGCCGGTCAAAACGGCTCGGCTGAACGAGATCATCGCCCTCCAGAACGAACTTTCGGCCCGCAGCAATGCCCGCGACGTGGGCCGCGAGTTCGAGATTCTGGTCGAGGGCGTATCGAAGCGGAGCGACCGTCAGCTGTTCGGCCGCACGTCGCAGAACAAGGTGGTGGTGTTCGATCGGGCCGACTGCCGGGCGGGCGATTACGTGCGGGTGCGTGTCGTCGGCGCGTCGTCGGCGACGCTGCAGGGCGAGCTGCTGGAGCGGACCCATCCCTATGAATTTTAGAAATGCGGGAACCGCCGCGCACGCTCCCGGGAACGGGCCGAAGTCGCGGGGAACCCTTATTATGAGAGTTGTTTATGAGATTTGACGAACTCGATCTTGAGGACGAGGTTTTGGATGGCATCGATGCCATGAACTTTACGGAGATGACTCCCGTGCAGGAGCAGACCATCCCCGTTATTCTCGACGGACGCGACCTGATCGGCTGCGCCCAGACGGGAACAGGCAAGACGGCTGCCTATACGTTGCCGTTGCTCAACCGCTTGCTGCTCGAAGGCAACGAGCGCAACGTAGTGAAGTCGGTCATCATCGTGCCCACGCGCGAGCTGGCCCAGCAGATCGACATGCAGTTCCAGGGCTTTTCCTACTTCATGCCCGTATCGACGGCCGTCGTCTATGGCGGCGGCGACGGCAAGGGGTGGGACCAGCAGAAGCGGGGTCTGCAGATGGGGGCCGACGTGGTCATCGCCACCCCCGGCCGTCTGATTTCCCACCTGACAAACAGCCGCGTGGATCTTTCGCACGTGGACTGCCTGATTCTCGACGAGGCCGACCGCATGCTCGACATGGGCTTCTTCGACGACATCATGCAGATCGTTTCCTACATGCCCAAGTCGCGGCAGACGATTCTTTTCTCGGCAACGCTGCCTCCGAAGATCCGTCAGCTGGCCAAGCAGATCCTGCGCGATCCCGCGGAGATCAGCATCGCCATCTCCAAGCCCAACGAGGCGATCGAGCAGGGTGCCTACATCTGCCGCGAGGGGCAGAAGGCGGAGATCATCCGCTCCATGTTCTCCGGTCCGGTCGATACGAAGGTGATCGTCTTCTCGTCGTCGAAACAGAAGGTCAAGGAGTTGGTCTATACCTTCAAGCGGATGAAGATCAATGCGGCGGCCATGCACTCCGATCTGGATCAGGAGAAGCGCGAGCAGGTCATGCTCGACTTCAAGAACGGCAAGATCGCCCTGCTGGTGGCGACGGACATCGTGGCGCGCGGCATCGACATCGAGGATATCGGCATGGTAATCAATTACGACGTGCCGCACGACCCCGAGGATTATATCCACCGCATCGGCCGTACGGCGCGTGCGAGCGCTACGGGGCGCGCCGTGACTTTCGTGAATGAGGAGGAGCAGGGCAAGTTCCACCGCATCGAGCAGTTCATCGAGCGGGAGGTGGAGAAGTTGCCGCTGCCCGACGGAGTGGGCGAGGCGCCCGAATACAACCCTTCGGCCTTCTCTGGTCGGGGCGGCCGCGGCCGCAGAGGCGGAGCGGGCGGTGGCCGGGAGCGCGACCGTTCGCGGAAACGGAAAAAGACATCTGCTTCGGCTCCGGAGGCTCACTCCGCCGTTGCGGAGAAACCGCAGCAGGCTGCGGCGCCAGCGGCTCCGCGTGCCGAGGGCGAGGGCGGCGGACGTTCCGATCGCCGCCGCAGGAAGAACCATCGCCGCCGCCGCAACAACAAGGGGGGCGAGGGAACGCCCTCTGCGGCGCAGTAGCCGGAGCAGTCCCGTCGGATGCCTTCCGGTGCTTTCGACGGGCGGAACTTCCGGCCCGGCTGCACGCCGGCCGCATGGTCCCCGGAGGAGGATGTTCCGAATCGGCGGATGCCGATCGCGGGCGGTATGGCAAGGCCCCGGAATCGAACGGATTCCGGGGCCTTGCCGTGCTTTTTGCAGGCTTGCTACCGCTGTTTCTTGCGGTTGCGCGGATCCCAGGAGGGGCGGGCCGGGTCTTCGGCCCGCATCGCCTCCTCGAAGTCGATGCCCAGGGCGCGGGCCACGCCCTTGCCGTAGTTCTCGTCGGCATAGGAGCAGTTGCGTACGTGGCGCTGCTTGATGAAAAGTTCGCTGTCGCCCATCGCGCGCGCCGTGTTTTCGCAGGTGGCGCGCCGGTCCGCCTCCGACATGAGCCGCCAGAGCTTGCCCGGCTGCGTGAAGTAGTCGTCGTCGAACTCGCGTTCGTCGTAATTATAGACCGCGCCGCTCGTCTTCAGGGGCGGCTCCCGCATCTCCGGGCTTTCTTTCCATTCGCCGTAGCTGTTCGGTTCGTAGGCTTTGGCATCGCCGTAGTTGTCGTCGGTGCGCATCGCGCCGTCGCGGTGGTAGGCGTGGAACGGACAGCGGGGCCGGTTTACCGGAATCAGGTTGTAGTTCACTCCCAGTCGGTAACGCTGTGCGTCGCCGTAGGAGAAGAGCCGTCCCTGCAGCATCTTGTCGGGCGAGAAGCCTATGCCGTCGATGATGTTCGTCGGGTTGAAGGCCGCCTGCTCGATCTCGGCGAAGAAGTTCTCCGGGTTGCGGTTCAGTTCGAGGATGCCCACGTCGTGTAGCGGGAAGTCGCCGTGATACCACACTTTGGTCAGGTCGAAGGGGTTGATTTCGTAGTTGCGGGCCTGCTCCTCGGTCATGAGCTGCACCTGCAGCCGCCAGCGGGGGTAGTCGCCCCGTTCGATCGCCTCGAAGAGATCGCGCTGGTTCGACTCGCGGTCTTTGGCGATGACGGCCTCCGCCTCGGCATCGGTCAGGTTCTTGATCCCCTGGAGGGTGCGCAGGTGGAATTTTACCCACGTGCGCTTGTTCTCCCGGTCGTAGAAGCTGAAGGTGTGGCTGCCGAATCCGTGCATGTGGCGGAACGAGGCGGGGATGCCTCGCGGCGACATGGTGATCGTTACCTGATGCAACGCCTCGGGCAGCAGTGTCCAGAAGTCCCAGTTGCTGTTCGGGCTGCGCATGCCGGTGCGGGGATCGCGCTTGATGGCGTGGTTCAGGTCGGGGAACTTGAGCGGGTCGCGCAGGAAGAATACGGGCGTGTTGTTGCCCACCAGATCCCAGTTGCCCGTGTCGGTGTAGAAACGCATGGCGAAGCCCCGGATGTCGCGTTCGGCATCGGCCGCGCCGCGCTCGCCCGCGACGGTCGAGAAACGTACCAGGCAGTCGGTCTTTTTGCCCACCTCGGCGAAGATCGAGGCCCGGGTGTAACGGCTGATGTCGTGCGTGACGGTAAATGTTCCGAATGCGCCCGTACCTTTGGCGTGCATGCGCCGCTCGGGGATTACCTCGCGGTCGAAGTGGGCGAGTTTTTCGAGATACCACGTATCCTGCAATACCACCGGGCCGCGTGTTCCCGCCGTCTGGATGTTCTGGTTGTCGGCGATGGGCCGTCCGTTTTCGGAGGTCAGTTTCTTGTCGTTCATATCTTTTGTTTTTTTGCCCGGACCGCTTTCGCGACCGGGATTGTTCGTGTCGATCGTTGCGGACGAGGGCCGCTTCGTGGAGCGTGGTTGCAAAAAAACTGCCATTCGGAGGCCCTTTCAGCCCGGAAACCGATTTTTTGGAATATTTTTTCGGCGAAAAGGTGTGTCTTTTCGAAAATATTCCTATATTTGCACCTGCAATGGGGGATTAGCTCAGTTGGCTAGAGCGCTTGCATGGCATGCAAGAGGTCACGAGTTCGAGCCTCGTATTCTCCACTTCGATCCGAGACAAATCGGAGCCAATCAAAGACAAATCCCGCAAAACCTTGATTTTGCGGGATTTTCGTTTTCTTCTCTCGGACATCCGGAAGACACGAAAAAGCCCCGTTCGGACAAAGTCGCGTTACTAAAACGACTTTGGGATTTTAGTAACGATTTACGATGCAAGTCGCTGATTTGTCGCCTATTGTCCTGAAAGTGTCTGCTCATAAACCAATTATTAACCGGTTCTTTGTCGACGGCGATTCGTTACTGAAATCGCCCGGCGGGAACAAAACGAGAGGTATTATGAGCAAAAGCACATTCACGATTCTTTTCTATGCCCGAAAGAATCAAGTAAACAGAGCTGGTAAAGCGGGCATTATGATTCGAGTCTCGGTTAATAATTCAGCTCGAAGCTGGACATCGAACCGGAGCTGTGGGATACGACGAATCAAAAGATGCTCGGCACGACGAAAGCCGCACGCGAGTTCAACGCGCTGCTCGACGACATTCGGACGAGCCTGCGCAACCACTATCGGGAAATCGAGAAATACGAAGCCTATGTAACGGCGGAAAAGGTACGTAACGCCTTTTTAGGAATAACGATTCGGCAACAGACTTTGTTGGGGACGTTTCGCAAACACAACGAAGATGTACAGAAGCTGGTAGGCATCAGCAAGAGTGCAGCCACTTATCGCAAATACGACCGCTGCGTCCGAAGGGTGGAAGAGTTCATTCAAGCGAAGTATCGGGTGAAAGATGTGGCACTGAAAGAAGTAACGCATTCGTTTCTTGTGAGCTTCGAACAATATTTGCGGACGGAAAAACAATGCTGTCAAAATACGGCAGCCAAGTTTCTGCAAACGCTGCGAATGATTATTATCGAGGCGAAGAACAACGGCTGGATTTTCAACGATCCGTTCGCCAACTATCGAATCCGGTTGAAAAAGGTCGATCGCGGCTACCTGACCGAAGAAGAACTGCAACGCATTCTTCAAAAGAAGATGCTGTGCGTACGGCTGGAACAAGTACGTGACGTGTTTATCTTCGCGTGCTTTACGGGATTGGCCTATATCGACGTGCGGAATCTGACCCAAGAAAACATCCGCACCTCGTTCGACGGCAAGCTGTGGATCATGACGCACAGACACAAGACGCAGACGCCAGTAAACGTGCCGCTGCTGAAAGTACCTGAAATGCTTTTGAAGAAATACGAAGGAACGCTGCCCGACGGTCGATTGCTGCCGGTGCTGAGCAATCAGAAACTCAATTCGTATCTGAAAGAAATTGCCGACCTATGCGGAATCGAGAAGAACATCACGTTTCATCTTGCGCGCCACACGTTTGCGACGACGATGACGCTGGCCAAAGGAGTGCCGATCGAGACCGTATCGAAAATGCTGGGCCACACAAACATTGTAACGACCCAAATCTATGCCCGCATTACCAACGACAAAATAGGCCGGGACATGCAAGCGTTGGCGGGACAATTAAGCGAAATCGAAAAAATAGCGTTGGAGGAATAGCTATGAAACGAGGTACCATTATCATAGAACCCACCCACGTTGCAGTGGCTTTGTCTTCGGACGGAACGGTATGGATGACCGTTGAAGAAATCGCATCGATATTCCACGTTACGGGAGCAAGCGTGGAACGGCATATCGAAAAGATATTTTCCGAGTGCGAATTGGATAAACGCGAGGTGCGGACAGAACAAAGTATAGTGCGTAATGGACGCCGATACGTTGTCGAATACTATGATCTTGATATGATTATTGCACTCTGTTTTCGGATCGACACGCCTGCAAGCAAGGCGTTCCGACGATGGGTTGCAGACCAGATTATTAGTAGTTTGATAAATAAAAAGGTAGTTAAAATATATTTATGCAATGTTGGCTTTTCAAACAGATGATTAAAAAATAAGGTCGTACCTTTATGATACGACCTTATTTTTTTACTTGACTCAGGATTAATGTTTAATCATATTCAATTTCTCAAGAAATATTCTATTGCGTTGGCGTGCCCGTTCTAATAGAGTAGAATATTTTATCACCTCGGTATATATACTTCCATGTGGCCGTCCGAAAAAATTTCGTACTATGTCAGCCGGTTTAAACATATAATCCATTTGATAAGCATTCTCAAAATGGCCGTCAGCTATTTGAACATCTCTCGGTTCAAATACTTTCACCTATTAAGTATCCATAAAAAACAGACATATTATATTTCGGTTGTGCATAATTAAGGATTAAGCCTGCATATTTATTGATCTGATCTAAATATTTTGATATATTGACCTCTTGAGCTTTAAACTCGATAATAATACATTTTCCTTCGGATGGAAATAGTAAAATGTCAGGACGTAATTTAGTTCTATCTTCTCCCAAAGATGTCAAATATTCATCCTCTTTTTTTACAAATTCATCAGTAAAAAGGTTCTCTCCATCTATTTGGACTTTAGATAATAAAGCTTCAGATATTCCATTAAAATAAATAAAATCCTCATTCAACATCCACAAGTCACTATTGATGCTATCTTCAGAATGTTGATGAAAAAAAAGATTATGAAGCAGATCTTCACGATGTTTGTCGGGATTAGCAATCTGGATGTCAGTTTGTTTACCTAATATCTTCTCAAATAAGTCCAACAATAAACCACGTCTTGCCACATATTGGGTTAAGCATTCTTGTTTCGTAGCGGAATAGCCTTAACCAATTCTTTTGTTTTTTGTTTAAGCGTTTTTTCATAGTTTGCATCTGACGTATCTAATGACTTCAGGCTGTCATAAGACCGCTTTATAATTATATCAAGATTAGCTCCTTTGTCACGACGAAGCTGTTCGAGGCGGAGCAGGTCGCCAAGAATTTCATCACAATGAACTCAGCGGCAATCGCATCGTCGGAATTACGCTCGGCAACACGAATGTTTTATCTGCTGGAAAATTGTCAGGGCGACGTGCCGTCCATCACGACCCAGCAGCAGAAGTGTGCAGAGAACGCTCCGCAAGGTGCTACTTTCGTGCGGATCAAAGCACAACAAGAGGGCTTGCAACTGACATACGACGTCTATCTGGGCGAGAACAACACCTCGAACTTCGATGTGCGGCGCAACTCGGTACAGACACTCAACATCACTATAAAAGGCAAAAACGAAGTCGACGCACGGGTGCATTCGTTCGGTGCGGAGATCTCGGACGAACTTCCTGATCCGGCTTTCAATACGTCATTGAATGAGTATTGCTGGTACAAAAGCGGCATGAATAATCTGACCATCAAAGTCGACAAGCCCAACATTACGGGCGAATTGACGGGAGACATACTCTTCATGCAGGGACAGCAATATGCTTTCCATATCAATGAAAAAACACTCACCCCCGGACTATCGCTTCGGCTGGCCGATCCCTCCGGCAACTACGTTTTCAACGTATGTTACGACCCGCGCGTGTTTACGTCCGCCAACAATCGGCTGATCTACGACGTGTCGCTCTCCAACGGAAACGGCTACTCCTATACGAAACGGTTTACGCATGATTTCTACAATCATCTGACGGTTTACACCTATTGGAACGGTAAGGAGTACAAAGGCGGCTATCTTGACGATATTTCGGCTGTGCGCACTATTTCACATTCCAATGCAGGTGTTTCTTATGTCCGTATGCTCGCCCTCGACGACGGGCCGCAGATGCGAGCGGTACCCGACGACGGCTTCACGTTCCAGGGGTGGTATGCCGACAAGGAGCTGACGCAAAAGGTGTCGGATGCGAATCCGTACCGGCATCCGATGAACTTTCGGGTAGACACGCTCTATGCGAAATTCCAGTCGGAGCGAGTGTACATTTACACGCGGATCAAGGAAGTGTCGTTCGCTTGTCCGAGCGGATACCAGATAGACGAATCCAAGCAGGCATTCATCGTCCTGCCGGGCAGTCGGTGCACCATATCCGGCAAAAACGGGCGACTCGTTTCGGTATGGTGGGACAAGCCGGAAACGTCCATGATACGCCGTATCGTATCGACCGACAATCCGTACAGCTTTACCGCAACAGCCAACATGACCCTGATTCCGGGCTACGATGCCGTGTCGAAAGAAGAACTGACGAACAACCGGACTACGACCTCCGCCGATTAAACCCTGCGAAGATGAGAAAGCTGTTTATCTTGCTGTTGTGCGTCCTTGCGGCGCACACGGCATCGGCCCAATACACCGCCGTGCGTGTCAATGCACTGGGCTGGGCGACGGGAACGCTCAACGCGGGCGTCGATGTCGCCGTGGCGGAGAAGTGGTCGGTAGATGTTTCGGGCTACTGGAATCCTATTTCTACGGAGAGCCTGCGGGCCAACATCCTCGCTGCGACGGTCGGCGTGCGCCGTTGGCGCTTCGAGCCGCACGTAGGACTGTTCTGGGGGCTGCACTCGACCCTCGCCAAGTACAAAGTCGGCAACAGCCGTACCCGCTACAACGGCTGGACGACGGGCATAGGC